>NZ_CAUVXL010000233.1:22084-25268 GCF_963555915.1 Protofrankia sp. Cas4 | reverse complement strand
GGCCTGATCCTCATGGGCGTCCGCCTCTACAACCCGCTGACCGGCCGGTTCCTGCAAGTCGACCCTGTCCCCGGCGGCAGTGCCAACCCGTACGACTACGCCAACCAGGACCCCCTCAACCAGGTCGACCTCGACGGGAACTGGCCGCATTTCCTGGCAGCGATAGGGCATTCGGTCGTTAATTTCTATGCAACGAACTGGTGGGTTCGGGAGGCTACGGGCATTGCAGTCAACACCGTTGCTGGGATTATAGGTACTGCGTTGTGTGGCGTAGCCTGCGCAATCGCGGCAACCGCTCTCGCGGGAGCCGTAATGGGTGCCTTGAACTACGGGGTTACTACGAACCAGACGACTACCAAGGGCTATGTAACTTCTGCGGTGCGTGGTGGCGTTCAAGCCGGCCTGAACCGGGCTGGCGGAGAATTTACCAGTCGCTGGGTTGGAAACGCGACCCTTCGACGCGCTCATTGGACCAGGCGATTGTCCTGGCATAGCTACTGGGTCCGGGCTGGTGTCTATCATCTTCGGCACGGTTGGCTGCGTCGGTAGTGCTGCGCCCGGCCCTCATGGTCGTCGGCATGGGGGACGGGCGGGGCGGCCTCATCTCCCCCAAATGATATAGAATGGTTAGCTGCCTATCAAAGTGGCTTCTAGGGCCGGGAGGTCGAACTGATGAGCATGGATCAGAATTCCATCTACAAGGCCGACCGAATTGCTATTCAGTCATGGAATGGCCTGCCTCGCAGAACGCGTCGTGAAGTAAGAAGATATGCACGAGAAGGACGCTTTCATCCTGAGCCGGTGGTTGCCAAAGTATCTATTGGGTGGGCGAATGCTGTTCTTCGTGAAGTGTCTCGAAAGGAGCGTAAATCAGAACGCGATGCACACCTTGCCTATATAATTTTTTCAGGAATCGTCGATTTTTTCACAGGGGCAAATGGTACTGTTCTCGGTGGCTCTCTGGGCGGTTGGGGGAAATATAGTATTCCTGAAAAAATGGCTGCTCGGCGAATTATAAACCTGCACGAGAGAAAAATGAATATCGGTCTTTAACTCGGACGGGTTCAAGCAGTCGTTTCGACGCTCCGATACGATTGCACCGCGCCGGCTTTGGTGGGTGGTTCGGAGCGAATTGCATCCGGGCCACTCGCCAGCTGTGGCAGTACGGCATTGTGTTCAACCTGGTCGTAGGGCTACGACGCCGAGTCCAACCGCACGAGTCTGGTCAACCATCCCGACGCCGGGGGTAACCCGACGAGTGGGAACTGCTCGTCGACCACCACTCCCGACTTCACGTTGAACTCCACCTACGATCAGGCCGATAGGCTGACCAACACCGGCTACGGCTATGACCTGTTCGGCCGGACCACCGGGCTGACGGTCGCCGGTGGGGCGTCGGCGAGTGTCGGTTACTACGTCAATGACATGGTCGCCTCCCAGACCCAGGGCTCGACCAGCCGCAGCTACGCCCTGGACCCGGCCCGCCGCATCCGCTCGTGGACGCAGGGGTCGACGACCTGGACCAACCACTACGCGGCCGCGGCCGGAGACAGTCCAGTCGGGGACAGCCCGGCGTGGATCGGGGTGTCCGACGGCAGCTGGACGCGGAACATCACCGGGATCGGTGGGGATCTGGCCGCCATCCAGTCCAACACCGGCACGGTGACGATTCAGCTGGTCAACCTGCACGGGGACGTCGTCGCGACCGCTGACGATTCGACCACCGTGAGTTCGATTGCCAGCTTCGCGGACAGCACCGAGTTCGGTGTTCCGGTCTTCACCTCGACCGCCTATCCGCGGTATGGCTGGCTTGGGGGTAAGGAGCGTTCCGCCGACACCCTCAGCGGGCTGGTCCTGATGGGTGTCCGGCTGTACAACCCGCTGACTGGCCGGTTCCTGCAGATCGACCCGCTCTCCGGCGGTAACGCCAACGCCTACGACTACTGCTCCGGTGATCCGATCAACTGCACCGACATCGACGGCCGGTGGGGCTTCCCCTGGCGGTCGATGCTCACGTTTACAGGGCGGCATCAAGGAGTCAGTGCGCCACATGGCTGGAACATCACGGTCAGCGCTTCGCTGGATACTACGTACTCGGCCATGTAGCGGACAGTATCCGCTCAACGTCAACAATATGAGTGATGATTCGCTGCGGTTGCCCAACCGCGCTACACGGATACAATTTGGATCATGTCAAGGGTTTCGCATTAGTCGTTGGACTTAATTCATTACAGCCCCATAGGATGCTGAGGTTGTCGTCCATCCGTGATGGGAGCTGGCTGGAAACTCACCGATCTCACATTATACAAGTGGTCCACCAGGAGAGTATTCTAGGTGAGAGCTGCAAGAAACAGTAGGCCAGGCAGATGGGGTTGGTGGACGCAAGATGCGATTATGATTCACTTTATCCTCCGCGGATTTATCGCGGGGCTCACAGCGGGGCTCACCGCCGCGGGTGGCCTGCTGTTGATCAATGGAGTGTCGGACGGCAATTGGGAATGGCATCGCTTCGCACTCAACGTAGCGGTGACCATATCAATATTTATTGGCGCATTCGTCGGGATAGGGCGGCGGCAACGCAAATCAGGTGGAACTGCTCCAGACAACAAAGATGCGCAGCCGCATCGACGCTCAGGCCGTGGTGGTAAGAGCGACAGCGCAACAGGGACGGGCTCAGTGGACCGCGGAGGCTCGGGATGATGTGCTACGGAAGGACTCCGGAATCAGCTCAGCCCGGGCACCACTGGCCCGGCGCGGTGGTCCCGGATAGCGCATCCGGGACCGGGTCACCTCGCAGACCGACGCCGACGGCAACACCGCCACGATCGGCTACGACCTCGATGGAAAGGTCACTTCCCGCGCTGACGGGAAAGGCACGGTAACCTACACCTACGACTCGGCCAGCGAGCATCGGGGGCTGGTGACCGCGCTCAACGTCGGCGCTGGCAGCGCCCCGTCGACGTTCGCGGCGTCGTATGACGCGGACGGGAAATTGGTCAGTCAGACCTATCCGAACGGGGTGGTGGCCACTACCCGGTTCGACAACGGTGGCAACCCGACGGCGTTGACCTACGCCAAGTCGGGCACCACCTGGTTGACGTTCAACCAGAAACGGTCGGTGTTCGATCAGGTGCGGGCCGATGCGGGCCCGGCGAACAGCACCGGTCTTACCTACGATCCGGCC
>NZ_CAUVXL010000233.1:20980-21475 GCF_963555915.1 Protofrankia sp. Cas4 | reverse complement strand
GGCCGGCTGACCCAGGTGGCCGATACCCGTGCCTACGGCGGCCCGGCGATCTGCTCTACCCAGCAATACACCTATGACATCGAGTCCAACCGGACCAGTCTGGTCAACCATCCCGACGCCGGGGGGAACCCGACGAGTGGGAACTGCTCGTCGACCACCACCGCCGATTTCACGTTGAACTCCACCTACGATCAGGCCGACCGGCTGACGAACACCGGCTACACCTACGATCTGTTCGGCCGCACCACGGCGCTGACGGTTGCCGGTGGGGCGTCGGCGAGTGTCGGTTACTACGTCAACGACATGGTCGCCTCCCAGACCCAGGGCTCGACCAGCCGCAGCTACGCCCTCGACCCGGCCCGGCGGATCCGCTCCTGGACGCAAGGCTCGACCACGTCGACGAACCACTACGCCGACGGCGGGGACAGCCCGGCGTGGATCGGGGTGTCCGACGGCACCTGGACGCGGAACATCACCGGGGATCGGCGGGGATCT
>NZ_CAUVXL010000233.1:0-20563 GCF_963555915.1 Protofrankia sp. Cas4 | reverse complement strand
CGGCCTGCCGGTCTTCACCTCCACCGCGTTTCCCCGGTATGGCTGGCTGGGCGGCAAGGAACGTTCCGCCGACACCCTCGGCGGGCTCATCCTCATGGGTGTCCGGTTGTATAACCCGCTGACCGGCCGGTTCCTGCAGGTCGACCCCGTGGTTGGGGGCAACGCCAACGCCTATGATTACTGCACTGGCGATCCGATCAACTGCACTGACCTCGACGGCCGGTGGGGCTTCCACTGGCGGTCGGTGCCGTCGCATGCGGGGCTACGGTCGTGTGCGGTGTGGCGGTGGGTATAGCGGCCAGCGCTGCGGCCTATGCGGCGGAGAACGCGGGAACCCGTAACTGGCGTTGGACGGGCTTTGGCGTCGCCGCTGCGGTCGGCGGCCTGCTGGGCGTACCCGTCGCCCCGGAAGCTACAGCCGGCCGCGCCGTCTACCACTCGGGCGTGGGTAGAATTGGGAAGGCAACCCCGGCCGGTTCTTCCATCTGGAAAAAGTTGAAGTCCTACAAGGGGAAGTTCAGGACGAACGGCAAGAGTGGAAAAGTGCGCAAGTATTATAAGTGGGACTATACGCACGGCGATATCGAGGTCTTTGTTTCGCGAGGTAAGCATCTTGGTAGTGCGGATCCTTACACGGTGATATATATAAGCCTCGAGTGAATGGAAGAAGGATGGAATGATAGAGAATGACATTTGTTGACGACGTTCTTAGTGGAAAAGTCACTCTGGATGATATCGATGCGTATAGCGAGGCGTGGGATAAGTCGCCGGGAGGGATGGAATTTGATGAGTACCTTGGGCTCCTCTGGCCTGAATATGCAATGTGGGCTGAAGAGCACGACGTGCTCGAATATGTGATTGAAGCGCGACGTGCAGGCATCGGTCTCCGTGACTTGTTGGAAGCGCGGATGGCGGATGATTCCACCGCTGCTGCGTTATATCGTCTCAGCGAACGCTACGCGGCAAAGTGGCAAGAAGCTGCTAGCGGCTCTTATTTCGCAAGCGGCCCACAAGGGACTGCGGCCACGACTAGGCACTGCTGCGACATGATGACGCGGCAGGTTAACTGGCGCTGCGACCAGCACTCTGACCCGTTTGATTGTCCAGATGCTCTTGTGGATTTCAGTGTCAGATTTCAGGAGTACGGGCTGATCATTCATGATGGCGGTACGTCGAACATTGCGATCGCCTTCTGCCCCTGGTGCGGAACCCGCCTGCCGGTGTCTGAACGGCCCCGGGTTCTTTAAAAATTGAACCACTCCGGGTTGTCTGGAGGCTCTGGCCTTCAGTGCTGCTGGCGACGATTACCGGTTGGAGTGTGAGCGGGATTGGGCCGTGCTCACGGTCTACCCGGTCCGTTGGTAAGCGTCCGGTCTGATGTAGTGATGATGCCTCCGCCCGAGATGATCGGGTCGGGGGCATCATCACATCCGGGGCCCGGCTCTTCCCCCGTGGGAGTCGGGCCCGCGGACGTTCAGGGGCAGGTCAGAAACGGAATTCGCCGTTCTCAACACCGTCGACGAACGCGGCCCACTCCGCCTTCGAGAAGGCGAGGACGGGTCCGTTCGGGCGGGTCGAGTCGCGGACGACCACTCCGCCGTCGTGCGCTCCGGCTTCCATGCACATCCCTCCGGCGCCGTTGGAGAACGTTGAGATCTGCCAGTCGACGGTGTCCGGGTTGAAACCGGCGAGATCAGGCTTACGGGTACGGGTGTGACTTTCGGACATGGTGATCTTTTTCTGTGGGTGGGGGTTGGTGCACGCGCCGGCCCGCGCCGCACACCCCTGCTGACGAGGGATAGGGGTGGGGCAAGGCGGACCGGCGCGCGATCAGGACGGCCCCTCCTCTCCGGCCGGGGGCGGAACGGTACGGCCGGAGAGGAGCTGGGCTCAGACCCCCTGCCGGGGGTGGAACGGGAACGCGATCGGCACAATCCGGCTGTCGATGTTGCGGCTGCGGGCGTGATGATCCGCGGCGGACACGGTTGGGAACGGCAGGAGCACTTCGACCGGTTGCCGGTTGGGTCCGTAGACGATGATCGCGAACAGGACGGCGTCCGCCGGAACATCCGGATGAGCCGGAATTGGCGGTAAGACGTGCCGGCTCATTCGCGCCGCCGCTGGCGGCTGGCGAGTGAAGGGCTCCTGCGGTACCACGACATCCCCCATTCGTGTCCTGTGCGGGCGGCCGGCCGGTTATCGTGCCGACGCGACACATTCCATGACGGTGTGCGACCAGGGGCCACCCGCGTAGGCATGACGTCACGGGTCACGCACGCCGCACGCACAGACCACGGAGAGGCGCACGGTGGACGATGAGCAGGCACTCGCGCACCTCGCGGGTCGGATACGTCAGCTCCGCGAGGCGGCCGGCATCGTCAACCGGACCGAACTGGCACGGCGGGCGCGGTTCGACCGGTCCGCGGTCAGCAAGGCCGAAAGCGGCAAGCACCTACCGGCGCTGGGCGGCCACCGGACCGGACCCGTTGACCGTCGCCGAGGTTGAGGACCAGGTCGACCAGCACGCGGCGATGTTCACCACAACCGCGCATGACACCCTCGCCCCGAGGGTGTTCGGCACCTGGTGGCAGGCGGAGGGCAGGCTTCGGGAGGCCACCCGGCTGCGCGCCCATCAACGTCTCACTGTGGCCGCGGGCTCCTGCGCCGGACCGCGGCACGGCTCCGTCCCTACCGGGAGTTGCCGCCGGTCCGCGACTTCCACGACGCTCCGCCCGTCCCCGTCCCCGTCCCCGTCCCCGTCCCCGTCCCCGTCTCGCCTTGACCGCCGGGAGCGCCCTGTGACCCTGATCTTTGGACCGCCGTCCCCCGCCCGGCAGATCCCCACCGTGGTCACCGAACGGTTGACCCTGCGGGACTGGCGGGCCGAGGACATCGGCCCGTACTCGGCGATGACCCAGCATCCGGACATGTCCCGCCACACCGGCGGCGGACCCATGGACGACGAGGCCGTGTGGCGTCATGCAGCGTTCCAGCTCGGCCACTGGGCGTTGCGCGGCTTCGGTATGTGGATCGTCCGGGAGCGGGCGACCGGGGAGTTCATCGGCCGTGCCGGACTGTACGAAGAGTTGGGCTGGCCGGGTGTGGAGGTGGCCTGGACGGTACGGCAGGACCGATGGGGGCAGGGCCTGGCGCCCGAAGCCGGGATGGCGGCGGTGGAGTTCGCGTTCACCCACGTCGGTGTCGAGCGGGTCATCTCGATCTGCCACCCGGACAACATCCAGAGTCGTCGCGTGATGGAGAAGGTCGGCCTGACCCTGGACGGCGAGTGGTCCCTCCACGGCCGGCCGAGCGTGGTATACGCCATCAGCCGGGCCGAGTGGGATGCCCGTACCCGCGGCTGACCTCGGTCAGGCCGGCCCGTATAGAATGTCTTCCTCGTGGTCGATGTCGGCAACGTGTATGTCACCATCGGTGATGAAAGCTGAAAATATCTTGACTCGAGAAATGAATTCATACAGAGAGCCGCGATGGTGGAAGCCACTCCTGGTCATCTTATCCGTCGCGGGTGGCGTCCTTGTGTTCATCGCCATTGATGCGGGGGTCGAACCAATATTGGTTACGGCTGTTTCCTTGTCTGCGGGAATTAGTGTCAGGGTATGGCGTCGTACTCGGTGTTGGCAGACCGAATCTGCCACTCGTCATCGTCCATGGTGACGCGTGGAGCGGCCGTTTATCGACGAGGTGGTGGTGGCGGCCTTTCGATGCGCAGGCGAGATCGGCTTGGCCGGAGCCTGGTTCGAACGCAGGAGCGAACGCAGGAGCGTGCAGATGTCCGGTGCTCCCGAGGTGACGTCGGAGGTGATGGTGCCGTTCGCGGCGACCCGTACCGCCATGGGTGTGCCGTGCACTCCGAACGTGGGTCCCACGGTGAAGCCCTCGTCGCGCAGGACGGGGGAACGTAGCCCCAACGCTCGGTTCTCGTGGTCGTCTCCGGTCGAGATGACGAGCAACGTCGGCCCGTCGTGGGGCAACGCCGCGTCCCAGTCCTTCAGCTCGTCCAGGATTTCCCGGCAGAAGCCGCAACCCGGATTCCAGAAGAGCAACAGAACCTCCGTCCCGCGAAAGTCGCCGAGGCTGACGGGATGCCCGTTCGAGCCGGGCACCGTCCTGCGCCCGTACCGGACCCGGCTGGGATTCCGCCGGCTCCGCGCCCGACTGGGTACACCCGCCCAGCCGGCGACATTCAGCCGGCCCGGTCCGGGGCGGCCCAAGGGGCCGAAGAACCGGCCGAAGGCTCCCTGTCCGCCGCACCGCAAGACCACCAAAACGGACAGCAGCTACCGAAAGTAACCTTAAATTTCAAGCTCATCTCGTTGGGCGGGGCTCGGTTGCGTCAGCCGCGACGTACGGCGCAACGCGCCTCCCGAGCGGGCCGGCCTCGCCCGCTAGAGCAGATCCGTCTACCTCCTAGACGGGTGCCGTCTAGGAGGTAGACGGACGCGGTGCGGGCTCGAGAGGTCAACCGGGCGATCGAGCGGGCTGGCGGCGTCTTCGTCCGGCAGGTCGGCTCTCACCGACGTTACCGCGCGACCTATCTGGGCACGGACGGCCACGCGGCCCGTGCGGAAACCGCCGTGCCGCAACACCCGGCGATATCCCGACTGGGACGCTGGCGCGCATCGAGGCGGACATGGCACCGGCTTTCGGAAAGAGGTGGCTACGGACATGACAACTACGACACGGACCAGCTACCGGGTCAACGTCACGCGGGAACGGGACGCGTGGCTCGCCGATGTTCCAGACGTCCCCGGCGCCCACACCTTTGCCCGGAGCTTGTCCGCGCTACGGCGCAGCGTGCAGGAAGTGATCGTGCTCATGACGGACCGGCCCGACGAGGCGTTCGATGATTTCGATCTCGATTTTCGATACGAGATCGGAGACAGCTCCACCGCGGTAGCGACGGCACGTGAGGCGCGTGCCGTCGCCGAGCAGGCCGAGCGGGAATCCGCCGATGCAATCCGGCGGGCGGTCGCAGGTCTTCCCAGCTCACTGTCAGTACGTGACGTGGCCGAACTACTGGGTGTCTCCCATCAACGCGTCGCGCAGGTGCGGGCGGAGCTTGCCCACGGCACCGCCAGGGTGGCCAGGCGAACATCGACCGGCGGGTGAAGCTCCATCGCCTGCACCAAGGACGCTTGCCATGGCGGAATCAAGCGGTCAAGGCGACACATGCCTTTCCAGCAGATCGTTGAACATGTGTGGCGCACTGACTGCTTGAGGCCGCCCGCCCCCCGCTTGTCGAATGAAGACCTGTCGGTGACGTCGGCGGGGCTGTCTCTCCGTTGGGTGCGGAGGGTCTGGACGTAGCCCCACAGGGCGTTGGCCTCGACCCATTCCTGCTTTGTCGCGACCCTCAGCAGGTGTCAGGTCCTGACGACCCGGATGCCGTTCTGGGCGGCGAGCCGTGCGGCGGCGTTGTCGTCGGTGACGAAGAAGCCCTGCACGCGGCGACGGATCATGATTGCGAGTGTCTCGGCCTCACCGAGGTGCTGGTAGGGGCTGTCGCCTGGGCTCGTGAGTTTCTCGCGAAGGAGCCGCGCGTCCTGGAGTTCTGCCGCGTCCGGGGACCAGGGCGACCCGAAGATGTCCTTGGCGTTGGCTAACGCGCTGAGGCCGGGTCTCTGCGCCGACGAGTCGCATTCCGATGCCACGGTGGCGCACCAGTGGCCGTTGCCGTTCGCCAACCGCTCCAGCAGATCCATACGGTTGATGATCGCAAAGTTGATCAGGACGGTGTTGTCCGGGAACAGGAGCACGGCCACGGTTCAGAGACCAAGCGCCATGGCGAGATCATCGACGTCCACGTCGGGCACTGTGGGGATGTCGACTTCCAGCGCATCGGGATCGATGCCGAGCATCCAGGCGAGCGTTCCCTTGCCTAGGACCCCGGATGAGATCCCTGTGAGGTGCGCCTCCTGGAGGGAGAGGGGGAATCGACGCTGGGCGGCCGCGTCCATGCGTAGGGTGATCTCGTCCTCGCTCGAGTCGGACGCCCAGTAATGGCGCAACAGTCGCTGGGTCGTCTGTCCGGCCCAGGTCCGCACGACTGTGGGCAGGTGGCCGTTCAGAGCGTTCAGGCGGCGGGCGAAGGCGTCGGTGGACACTCCCCACTGCCACACGAGCCCAGCCAGCCCGACGGCGTCCAGGTGCTCCCAGTCGATCGCGGCGAGCGACTCGCGGGGGAGCAGAAGGTCCGCGGCGAACGCGTTCGCCGCGGCTTCGTGCCGGTCCCGCTCTGCGTCGGAGAGCTCCTGGTCGTGGTGGCCCCCGACGAGGTGGCCCAGCTCATGCGCCATCGACCAGTTCTCCCGGAACCAGTTCCCGGTCGCCGGGAGCGCGATCACGCGGTGCCCACCTGCGGTGAACGAGTACGCAGTGGACAGGTCGGCGACCCGAACGACATCGACGCGGAGCCGGTTCTCCAACTGTTCTGCGAAGGGCCGCACGAAATTCTCACCCAGCGCCGATCTGACGTCATCGGGGCTCTCCGGAAGGGCCGGTGCCTGCTGCGGCTCGGGGTAGGTCTGCCGGTACGCGAGGGCGATGTCGCGCAGCACCTGCTCGTCGGCATCGCGTCCGGGTATGTCCCGATGGCCCGTCGCGTGGTCGAACCTGTGACGCGCGGCGACGACGAGCCGATGTGGGTCAGACTTTCCGGTGATCAGCCAATGGATGTCCGCATTCAGCAGGTCGGCCAGGCGCGCCAACTCGATTGAGGAGAAGGCACGCTTGCTGTTCAGAGCACGCGAGAACGCATCGGGAGTCATCCCGATGTTTTCTGCGATGTCCCGGTGTCGGGTGGTGGGACGGACCCGCGCGATGTGCTCCAGCATCCGGTCGCCGATGCTCTGCATGGGAGCATGATACCTGTACTGTTGGGAAAATCCCAACCGAACGCGCCCGTTGCTCACACTGGTGAGGCGCGACGATCAAACGGCGGGAGGACACCCTTTCGGACCTGGCGAACCGGCCGTCGGCTGCATGATCGTGGTGGTAGGCGACGTCTAGCTTGAGAGAGATACGTCGATGCGGACGACCGGCACCACGAGGCGTGCGTGGAGGTGCTCGAGACCCATCCAGGTCCGTTGGTGGTCCCCACCCTCGTGATCACTGAGGTCGTCTACCTTTCTGCCTGAGCCTGCGGGCAGCGTCGCCTGCCTCGGTCGGTCAGCCCGGTCAGCGGTTGTCGGCGATCACGTGCCCGGCGGCGATCGTGAGGGTGACCAGGTCGGCGGACAGCGTCCGCAGCGCGATGCGGCCGGGTGCTGCGAGCAGGCAGAGGTCGGCTGGCGCGCCCGGGACGATCCGTCGCGAGGGCCCGCCGGGTCGGTCTGCGTCGCCGAGGTACAGGGCGAGCGCGGTGGCGGCGTCAACCGCTTCGTCCGGGCCGATCGGGCTGCCGGCCGCCGTGCGCCGGGTCACCGCGGCCCGCATCGACGACCATGGGTCCAGGTCGCCGAACGGAGCGTCGGTGCCCGCGGCGACGGCGACTCCGGCGCGGCGCAACCCCGCGCAGCGGTACAGCCACGGCAGGTCCTCACCGTCGACCTCGCGCAGGTACTGTTCGCCGCGTTCGGCGATGAAATGCGGCTGGGTGACGACGGTCAACCCGCGCCCGACGAGCTGATCCAGCAGATCGGGTGGGATGACGGCGCCGTGCTCGATGCGGTCACCCGGGTGACCGGCCCCCGGTTCGTCGTCGGCGGCTTGGAGGACGGCGAGGGTGAGGACAAGGGCAGCGCGGGTCACGCAGTGCACGGCCACCGCCCGTCCGGCGGCCCGCGCACGACGCACGAGCGCAACCAGCTCGTCGAACTCGACCGGCTCACCGTCGTCAATCACGATCTTCACTGGTCCCAGCCGGAGACGCGGGTGGGCTGGCGCCGCGAGCTCGGGGCCGCCGGTCAGGGTCAGCCGTTGCGGGAGGTCACCGCGGGTCACGGCGGCGGTGAGCAGTTCGACCTCGGCCGGTCCGGTGCCGACGGTGGCATCGGTCACGCCAGTGACGCCGAACCCGGCCAGCCCTCGCCCGACGGCCGCCAGATCAGGTGTCGGCGATGGCGGAAGGCGCTCGCGCAGCCAGCTGTCCAACCGGAACAGCCGGCCGTCGGGACGTCCATCCGGGCCGCGTCCTGCTCCGGGCGGTGCGGCGGCAGGCGCGGCGCCACGAGCGCCGGCATGATCGTCGATGCCGATCGCGGCGACGGCGGCGGAGTTGAGCATCCACAGTGCCCCGGAGCGGTGCTGCACCCGCACGGGAACGTCGGCAACCATGGCGTCGAGATCGGCTCTGGTCAGCGCGCCGGCAACGCTGTCGTGATAGCCGACGCCGCGGATCCAGCCACCGGGTTGGACTGTTGCTGCGGCTGCGGCTGCGGCTGCGGCCGCGGCCGCGCTCGCGCGCAGGGCCGCGGCCAGTTCCTCGCGGTTGCGCACGGCCGGCGGACCGCAGCGCACCGAGCCGTCGGCCGCAGCCACCGCGAGTAGATGGATGTGATGGTCGTGCAGGCCGGGTAGGAGCATCCCGCCACCCGCCTGCACGACACGTTCGCCGGGTTCGCGGGACAGCTCCGGGCCGACGGCGGCGATCCGGTCACCGCGGATCCGCACGGACATTCCGGATCGTCCGTTGATTTCGGCGTTGCGGATCAGCATCGGGTCACCCCGGTCGGGATCCGGCCAGCTCCGCGAGGACGCGCGCGGTGTCCGCGCCCAACGTCGACGCCGTGCCGGGCGGCGTCCGGTGGCGGGGCAGTAGCACGGGCGCCCGGGTGCCGGCGGCGTCCACGAACCAGCCGCCGGTCCTGTCTCCGTCCAGACCGGGGCCGGGGCCGGAGTCGGAGTCGGGAGACCACCGGGCGCCCGGGTCGCGTCGGGGGAGTCTCGGACGGGTCCCGAGCAGCGAACCCGCCGCCTCCCGCAGGGCGATGTCGACATGATGGCCGCCGCCGCCGACCACGCACGCGAGCGCCGCGACCGCCGCGTACAGGCCGGTCACCGGGTCTGCGACGGCGTCGGCGAGGAACATCGGCGTCCCGTCCGGCCCGACCGCGACCAGGCCGGCGGCGGCCGCGGCGTCGTCACCGAAGGCCACCCGCTGGCACCACGGGCCGGTCCGGCCGTATCCGGTGATGCTCACCCAGGTCAGCGTCGAATGCCGGGCGAGCAGCTCGGCCGGGTTGATACCGAGCTGGGTCAGCGCCCGCGGTCGGGACGCCTCGATCACCACGTCGGCCCGGCCGATCAGCCGGATGAGGGCCGCCCGGCCCTCGGGCGTGTGCAGGTCCAGCGCAACGCTGTCGTGGCCGGCATGCAGCAGGTCGAAGAACATCTTCGGCCCGGACCGCGCCCCGTCCGGACGCCGGACGCTCTCGACCTTCACGACGCGGGCCCCGGCGAGCCCCAGCAGATGCGCGCACAAGGGGCCGGCCCACAGCGACGACAGGTCGACGACGAGGATCGGTTTCGTCGACGGGACGGGTCGGTGGCCGGTCCCGGGCGGTACGCCGCCGGGCGGTATGCCGCCGATCGGTATGCCGTCGAGGAGGAACGGGGCGAACGGGAAGCGCTGGCCACGGGCGCGGGCCTGCTCGTCGTGGGCCGCGGACTCCGGCTGTGCGACCTCGGCCACGGGCAGGCCGAGCAGCTGCCCCTGTTCGACCACACATCGGGCGGACAGCCTGGCGAACGCGGTCGTGACCGCATCCCATGGCCCCACCGGATGGTTCTGATAGTGATCATCGCCGGCGATCGACAGCCACGCCGGCAGCAGGTCCAGGTCCGAAGCGCGGGCCAGGTTCACCGCAACCCAGCCGTCCCGGGTGGGCAGCAGGCGGGCGGCGCCGCCGGCCGAGCGAGGTCCGCCGCGGGTCAGCCCGCTGATCGCGGCCCGTTCGCCGAGCAGCGCCCCGGCGTCCACCTCCACTCGCTGGCCGCGTGTCGCCGCGAGTAGCCGGAACACCGCCATGGCGCCGTCCAGGCGCTCCATGATCGCCACGTCGGGCGCGAGCGGTGCGCCGTCCGCCGGACCCGTCAACGCCATGGCGCCCGATCGTGCCCAGGCCAGTGCCGATGGCGGATCCACCGTCGGGGCCGGGTCGATCACGTCCGCCGGCGGGTCCTCGGCCGCCTGCCGGTGGACGACCGTCGCGCCGAGGCCATGCAGCAGTTCCCGCGCGGCGAACCACATCCCGGCGCCGCCCTGTGTTTCCTGCTGTAGGTCGGTCGGGGCGGCGAGGAAGGTCAGCCCCGCCAGCGGGAGGCCCACCGCGCCACCTCCCATCCGGATGCCCGTCTGGAGGCTATCGGGAGCCTGGTTGTCCCCGCATCCACCACCGGCTCACCGGCTACCGTGTGCCCGTGCCGCTCCCGTCCGGTTCCCAGCCAGCATCTGCCCAGCCAGCATCGCTCAGCCCGGTACCACCGGTCGACCTCTTCCCGGTGGACGTGGCGGCAGACCTGGTGGACGCGGTGTTACCGGCCGATCTCCTCGACGTCCTCGGCGGCGTTCCGCTGCTGGCGCTTGAGTTGACCGACACCGCTTCCCCCGGCATGACCGCGGCGCTGGAGCGGTTGGTCCGGGCGCGCCCGCCGGTCGTGATCGTCGGGGTGATCGATGGCGGGAAGCTGCCCACCGGCCTCGCCGTGGGCGCGCCGGATGTCCTGCTCACGGCAGGCCCGGGGGAGATCGTGACGGTGGCCGCGCGGGAGGGAACGCCCGGTGCGGTCGAGGTGGACGACGTCGGCGCTGCGTTGGCGAGCCTCACCGCGAAAGTCCGGGCAAACCCACGTGCCGCAGTCACTCTTGCCGGTCTGCTGCGGCTGACCACGGGGTTGTCCCCGCTCGACGGGCTGGTCGCCGAATCGCTGGCGTATTCGACGCTGCTGGCTGGGCCGGAGTTCGCCGCCTGGCTCGCCCGGCGCGGCCCGATGCGCCACCGCGACAGCGCCGAGCCGGTGCGGGTGCGTCGGGTCGGCGGTCACCTGCGCCTCACGCTGAATCGGCCCGAGGTCCGCAACGCCTACGACACCGCGACCCGCGACGCGCTCGTCGCCGCGTTGCGGGCGGCGCGGTCCGACAGGGGCGTCACCGAGGTCGTCCTGGACGCGGCCGGGCCGGCGTTCGGCAGCGGCGGCGACCTCAGCCAGTTCGGTACGGCACCTGATCCCGCGACCGCGCACACCGTCCGGGTCGGCGCCAGCGCGGCCGCGGAGATCGTCCGGTTTCCCGGCCGGGTCAGCGCCCACGTGCACGGGGCGTGCGTGGGCGCGGGCATGGAGCTGCCCGCCTTCGCCGACCATGTGGTCGCGTCCCGGGACGCGGTGTTCGCGCTGCCCGAACTCGCGATGGGCCTGGTGCCCGGGGCCGGCGGCACGGTCAGCATCACCCGCCGGGTGGGCGCATCCCGGACCGCGTGGCTCGCCCTGACCGGTGCGCCCCTGGACGCGGTGACCGCTGTTCGCTGGGGCCTCGTCGACGAGCTTGTCGAGGCTTGATCCGAGGCTTGATCCGAATTTTCGGCAGGTGCGCGCGGACGTTTCGGCGCCTACTATGTGGACATCCTATTATCTGTTGTCCAACTACCGGCGGCGGCACGTGCCTGCCGCGGGGCTCGGAGGTCAGACGGATGAGTGCAGCCGACCGGTCCGCCCTGCATGCGCCGACCAATCCGGTGCGGATCGTCACCGCCGCTTCCCTGTTCGACGGGCATGACGCGGCGATCAACATCATGCGCAGGATCCTGCAGTCGCAGGGCGTCGAGGTGATCCACCTCGGCCATGATCGTGGCGTCGACGAACTCGTCACGGCCGCGGTCCAGGAGGACGCGAGCGGGGTGGCGCTGTCGTCCTACCAGGGTGGCCATGTCGAGTACTTCACGTATCTGGTGGAACGGCTGCGCGAGCGCGGCGCCGGCCACGTGCGGGTGTACGGCGGGGGAGGGGGCGTCATCGTCCCCGAGGAGATCGCCCTGCTGCACTCCCGCGGCGTCGCCCGGATCTTCTCGCCTGAAGACGGGCAGCGCCTCGGCCTGCCCGGGATGATCAATATGATTGTCGCCGCCTGTGACACCGATCTGGCCGAGCAACCCCCGCCGCTGTCGGCGGTCCTCGCCGGTGAGCAGGCCGCGCTCGCGCGGGCGATCACGGTACTTCAGGCCGGCAGGTCGCCCGAACTCGCGGCGCAGCTCCGGGCGGCGGCGCGGCCCGAGGTCCCCGTCCTCGGCATCACCGGGACGGGCGGGTCGGGAAAGTCCTCCCTCACCGACGAGCTGTTGCGCCGCTTCCGCGTCGACCAGCAGGACAAACTGCGCATCGCCGTCATCGCGGTAGACCCGACCCGCCGCCGGGGAGGCGGCGCGCTGCTCGGTGACCGCATCCGGATGAACGCGCTCGGTGATGCCGAGGGTGCGGCCACCATCTTCTTCCGCTCCCTGGCGACCCGGGGTGCCGGCGGCGAACTGCCTGAGCGCATCGGTGACGTGATCGCCGCGTGTCGGGCCGCCGGCTACGACCTGGTCGTCGTCGAGACACCGGGTATCGGGCAGGGCGACGCCGGGATCGTCGACCTCGTCGACGTCTCGCTCTACGTGATGACACCCGAATACGGCGCCGCGTCCCAGCTTGAGAAGATCGACATGCTCGACTTCGCGGACGTCGTGGCAATCAACAAGTTCGAGCGGTCCGGGGCGGATGACGCCCGCCGCGACGTCGCCCGCCAGCTGGTGCGCAACCGGGAGGCGTTCGGTGTGTCCTGGACGGACATGCCCGTCTTCGGGACGAGCGCGGCCAGGTTCAACGACGACGGCGTCACCGCGCTCTACCAGCACCTGACCGGTCTGCTCGCAGCCAAGGGCCTGCCACTGGCGGCCGGAGTACTACCCACGGTGACGGTCAAGGCGTCCTCGGGGCTTGCCACCGTGGTCCCATCGGCCCGCGTCCGGTACCTGGCGGAGGTGGCCGAGACCGTCCGCGCCTACCACCAGCGCAGCGCTGAGCAGGCCGAGGTGGCGCGGCGGCGCCAGCACCTGCTGACCGCTCGGCGTGAACTCGCCGCCGCAGGCCACGATCAGGGTGCGCTCGACGGCCTCGACAGCCTGCTGGACGATGCCGAGAAGGCCCTGGACCCGACCATCGGGGCACAGCTGGAGAGCTGGCCGGCCACGGTGGCGGAGTACTCCGGCGACGAACTCGTCTACACGGTGCGGGGAAAGGACATCCACACTCCGCTGCGTCGGGTCACCCTCTCGGGCACCTCGATACCGCGGGTGGCGCTGCCGCGCATCAGCGACCACGGCGAACTCGTCCGCTTCCTGCAGGCGGAGAACCTGCCCGGCCGCTTTCCGTTCACCGCCGGGGTGTTCCCGTTCAAGCGGGCCGGCGAGGCACCCGCGCGGATGTTCGCCGGTGAGGGCGACCCGTTCCGGACCAACCGGCGGTTCCACTACCTTTCCCGGGGGTCGGCGGCCACCCGGCTGTCCACGGCGTTCGACTCCGTGACGCTCTACGGCCGCGACCCGGCGCCGCGTCCGGACATCTACGGCAAGGTCGGCACCTCCGGGGTGTCAATCGCGACCCTGGACGACATGTCGGAGCTCTACGCGGGCTTCGACCTGTGCTCGCCGACGACGAGCGTCTCCATGACGATCAACGGCCCGGCGCCGACGATTCTCGCGATGTTCCTCAACGTGGCCGTGGACCAGCGCCTCGACGCGTTCCGGGCCGACCAGGGCCGCGAGCCCACCACCGAGGAGGCCGCGGGCATCCGGGCGCACGCACTGGCGACCGTGCGGGGCACCGTGCAGGCCGACATCCTCAAGGAGGACCAGGGCCAGAACACCTGCATCTTCTCGACCGAGTTCGCGCTGCGGTGCATGGCGGACGTGCAGGAATGGTTCATCGCCCACGGCGTCCGCAACTTCTATTCGGTGTCGATTTCCGGATATCACATCGCGGAGGCCGGGGCGAATCCGATCAGTCAGCTCGCCTTCACCCTCGCCAACGGCTTCACCTATGTCGAGACCTATCTCGCCCGCGGTATGGCCATTGACGACTTCGCGCCGAACCTGTCGTTCTTCTTCTCCAACGGGCTGGACGCGGAATACACGGTCATCGGTCGGGTCGCCCGGCGGATCTGGGCGGTGGCGATGCGCGAGCGTTACGGCGCGTCGGAACGGTCCCAGATGCTCAAGTACCACGTGCAGACATCCGGGCGGTCTCTGCACGCGCAGGAGATGGACTTCAACGACATCCGCACGACCCTGCAGGCCCTGTGCGCCATCTACGACAACTGCAACAGCCTGCACACCAACGCCTATGACGAGGCGGTGACCACCCCGACCGAGCATTCCGTCCGCCGGGCCCTGGCCATTCAGATGATTATCGACAACGAATGGGGTCTGGCGGGCAACGAGAACCCGTTGCAGGGCTCCTGTGTCGTCGATGACCTCACCGATCTCGTGGAGGAGGCGGTGCTGGCCGAGTTCGAGCGGATCTCCGAGCGTGGCGGCGTGCTCGGTGCGATGGAAACCGGTTACCAGCGCGGTCGCATCCAGGACGAGTCCATGCTGTATGAGCAGCGCAAGCATGACGGCACACTGCCGATCATCGGGGTGAACACGTTCCTCGACCCGGCGGCCGACGCCAACCCGCGCGGCCCGGTGGAACTCGCGCGTGCCACCGAGGACGAGAAGCGCTCCCAGCTGGCCCGGCTCGCCGACTTCTCGGCCCGGCACGCGCAGGAGGCGCCGGCGGCGCTACGCCGGCTGCGGGAAGCCGCAGCCGCCGGCCAGAACACCTTCGACGTGCTCATGGACGCGGTCCGCTGCTGCTCGCTCGGCCAGATCAGTGACGCGTTCTTCGAGGTTGGCGGCCAGTACCGGCGCAATGTCTGATTCATCTGACAGGAACTGATCATTCGGTCAGGCGGTTCGGCTTCGGGCGGCGTGGGGAGAACGGTGTGCGCGCCGCCTTCGGTCAACTACGCTGGGCCGGAGCCGCGTGTGTCCGAGGTTGTCAGGAGTCATCTGCCCGTGTCCTCCCCGAAGCCGCTGCCGTTCGACCCCATCGAGGAGGCACGGCGGCAGTGGACGGCGCACGGGTGGGCACAGGCCGCCGACGGCATGGCTGCGGTCACCTCCGTGATGCGGGCGCAGCAGATCATCCTCGCCCGGGTGGACGAGGTGCTGCGCCCGTTTGACCTGACCTTCGCCCGCTACGAACTGCTCATGCTGCTGCTGTTCAGCCAAGCCGGATCATTGCCGATGAGTAAGGTCGGCAACCGTCTGCAGGTGCATCCGACGAGCGTGACGAGCGCGGTTGACCGGCTCTCGTCGCAGGGGTTCGTCCGGCGCATCCCACATCCGACGGACCGGCGGGCCACCCTGGCCGAGATCACGCCGGCCGGTCGGGACGTCGCGACCGCGGCGACCGACCGGCTCAACGAGAGCGTCTTCACCAACCCGGATCTGTCACCTGATCAGATCACCTCGCTCGTCGAGGTCCTGACGGAGTTCCGCGGCCGCGCCGGCGACTTCTGAGCCGACTTCTGAGCCGACTTCTGAGCCGACTTCTGAACCGACTTCTGAACCGGCCGCCTTCGGACCACGCACATCCCGACCCGGTGGTATTTACCTGGTGTACCGGCCTTGTCACGATCCGACCCGGTGTGTATCGTCGTCTTTGGATTTGCTGACAAGCAAAATACACAGGGGTGTGTATGTTAATGACCATGACGGACGTGCGGACTAACATCGTTGTCAACGACGAGTTGATCGAGGAGGCGATGCGCATCTTCGGCGTGAACACGCGGCGCGAAGTCGTAGATCTTGCTCTGCGGCATCTCATCGGCCACGCGACGTTCCAACGTCGGGCGCTGGCGCTGGAAGGCATGGGCTGGGACACGGACATGACCGAGATTCGCCCGGGTTTTGTGTCAAATCTCCAGGACGCCTCGGTGGAGGATCGATGATTCTCGTTGACACGTCCGCGTGGGTTGAGTTCTTCCGCAAGACCGAGTCACCGGTCCACCGGCGGTTGCGCAATCTGATCGACGAGGACGCCTATCTGGTGACCACGGAGATCGTTCGTTTCGAACTTCTCGCCGGTGCCCGGTCCGACACGCATCACCTTGAGCTGCTGGAGCTGCTCGCGCCCCTGCCCGTCCTTCCTCTTCGCGACAGTGGCGACTATGAGGACGCCGCGGGCCTGTACCGATCCGCTCGGCGTGGCGGTGTGACGGTCCGGGTGCCAACCGACTGCCTCATCGCGCAAGCGGCTGTCAAGGCCGACGCGAGCCTGTTGCATGCAGACCGCGACTTCGATCACCTCGCCCGGGTCACCGACCTGCGCATCGAACCGGTGGCGTGAGCTGCCGGTCGTCAGCGCGGGACGGTGCCAGTGTCGGACGTTGTCAGCGCCGGACGTTGTCAGCGCCGGACGGACAGGGGGAGCAACCGCCGGTTGCTGCGGTCGTTCTTGCTGTGGTCGTTGTCGACGGCGGGCAGGCTCGCGGGGTTCACCGCGGCCAGTGCGGCCTCGCCGTGGCCGAGGACGCATTCGGGGTCGGGGCCGTCCAGCGGCAGCCCGGTGAAGAACTTCGCTGCCATGCAGCCACCCTGGCAGGCGTCGTAGTGCCCGCAGGATGCGCACGCTCCGGCACTGCCCGGTTCCCGCAGCTCGGTGAACAGCTCCGACCCCCGCCACACCGCCGCGAACCCGCCGGCGTCCAGCACGCTGCCGGCGCGGAAGTGCTCGTGCAGGGCGAACGGGCAGGCGTAGACGTCCCCGACCGGGTCGATCAGACAGACGACCCGCCCGGCGCCGCACAGGTTCAACCCGGGTAGGGACTGGCCGTAGGCCGCCAGGTGGAAGAACGAGTCGCCGGTCAGCACGTTCGGCCGGGCCAGCAGCCAGGAATGCAGGTCGCGCTGTTGGACGGCGGTCGGGTGCAGCTCGGCCCAGGAGTCCCGACCCCGACCGGACGGGCGTAGTCGGGTGATCCGCAGTTCGGCGCCGTAGTCCCGGGCCAGCGATTCGAACGAGTCGAGCTGGCTCGCATTGTGCCTGGTCACGACCACGGACAGCTTGAACGCGCCGAATCCGGCGGCGGCGAGGTGATCCATGGCCGCGCGGGCCCGATCATAGGAGCCGGTACCGCGGACCGGGTCGTTGGTCATCGCGTCCGCGCCATCCAGGGAGATCTGGACGTCGACGTAATCCAGTGAGGCGAGCCGCCGCGCCTTCTCCGACGTGATCATCCCGCCGTTGGTGGAGAACTTGACCCCGACACCATGGTCGACGCAGTACTCCAGCACCTCGAAGAAGTCGGGCCGAGTCATCGGCTCGCCCCCACCGACGTTGACGTAGAAGACCTGCATGTCGGCAAGCTGGTCGACGACCGAGCGCAGCTGGTCGGTGGTCAGCTCGCGAGGGTCTCGCCGACCGGAGGACGACAGGCAGTGGACGCACGCCAGGTTGCAGGCATACGTCCACTCCCAGGTCAGGCAGATCGGCGCGTCGAGGCCACGGCGCAGCTCGTCCTGCAACGACCGGCTCGCTACCGCCGCTGGTGCCTGCCCGGCTAGCTCAGTGACGCTCACGGATGAACCCCGTTTCCACCAGGCGGGCCAGTGCCCGCTCC
Organism: Protofrankia sp. Cas4; assembly: GCF_963555915.1. Taxonomy (NCBI): domain Bacteria; kingdom Bacillati; phylum Actinomycetota; class Actinomycetes; order Frankiales; family Frankiaceae; genus Protofrankia; species Protofrankia sp. Cas4. The sequence goes on along the minus strand of NZ_CAUVXL010000233.1, from coordinate 2,904 downwards.
ACCGCCGGCCGTTTCGCTGTGGGTACCACGCCGAGTGCGGCATCCGCGGAGGGCTGGTCCGCGAGTGCCCGCACCACGGCGAGCAGATCGAGATCCTTCAACAGGGACAGCCGCCGGGTGTCATAGGAGTAGGCGAGCGCGCCGAACCGCTCCGGGCGCAGCGCGACCTTCGGATGCAGCTCGTAGGCGCGGTCGCGGTCAAAGGCGCCGGTCGCGACCGGCGCGGCGGCGTGCGGGGGTGAGGGCATCAGTGCTTGCGTCGCCGTCTTCGACTGTGGCCGCTTGATGTCGGTGGCTGGTTGATCAGTAGACGCCGCACATGCCGTCGATGGACACGTCCTCAACCAGGAGATCCTCAAGCACCGGCTCGATTGCCGGCACCTCGGCTGCGGCGACGGGACTGTCGCTGTCGACGTCGACGGAATCCATACGGTTCCTCCTGTGCGTCATACGGACGGAAACACCAACTGTGACGGTAGCCGGCTGCCCGGGCCCGCGCCTGGCCCGCTACCCGGCTGCTTCTCGGTTCAGTGTGAACCGGACCTGCGGGTCCTGTCGCGTGGTCGGGTACTGCTCGGCGGATCGCCGCTGCGGTTGCTCACCCTGAGTCGCGCTGGCGCAGCCGTGTTCGAGGCGCTCGCGGGCGGTGCCACGGTGACGGCGGCCGGCGCCGGCGCGGGTACGCTCGCCCGCCGGCTGGTGGACGCCGGGCACGCCGATCCCGTGCCACCGACCGGTGCTACCTCTCACCCGTCCAGCCCGCCCGGCGCTTGTGCCATGCCTGGTCCGGATGACGTCACCCTTGTCATCCCGGTCCGCGACCGGGCGGCGGAGCTTTCGCGGTTGCTCGCAGCCGTCACCGGGACCTGCCGGGAGGTCATCGTCGTGGACGACGGCTCCACCGACGCAACCGCCGCGGTCGCGCGGCGGGCCGGTGTCCGCGTCATCCGGCATGACTCGCCGCTGGGGCCCGCGTCCGCCCGCATGGCCGGGGCGCGAGCCGCGGCAACCCCGCTGGTCGCCTTTGTCGACTCCGACGTGCTGCCCGGCCCGGACTGGCTTACCAGGCTGCTCCCGCAGCTGGCCGACCCGATGGTCGCGCTCGTCGCCCCGCGGGTCGCCTCAGCGCCACACCGGGCACTGCGCGCCCGGTACGAGATGTCCCGGTCGCCGCTGGACCTGGGCTTGCGGCCCGGTCCGGTCCGCGCGGGCAGCCGTATCTCCTACCTGCCGGCCGCGGCGCTGCTGATCCGCCGGGAGCTGGCCGACTTCGACCCGGCGATGCGCTACGGCGAGGACGTCGACCTGGTGTGGCGGCTGACCGCGGCCGGCTGGTCGGTGCGTTACGAACCGGCCGCGGTGGTGCTCCACCAGCCCCGGTCGTCCTGGCGGGGCTGGGTCACGCAGCGGGTCGGCTACGGATCGTCCGCGGCAGCGCTCGCGTTACGCCATCCCGAGCCGTTGCGGCCAGTGCGGGGCGCTGCGGCCGGTGTCGCGGCGGGTGTCGTCGTCGCGGCCGGGTCCGCTGCCGCGGTTGCCGCGGTCGCCGCCACTGCCGGGGTCGGCGCGGTGGTCAGCGCCTGGCGCCTGCGCCGGACGTTCACCCGCCTGCGCACGCCCGTGCCGCGGGCCGGGCTACACGCGGCGGTCCTGGTCGCCCGGGGCCGGCAGCATGCAGGCTGGGCTGGCGCGGACACCGCGCGGCGCGTGTGGCTGCCGCTGCTGGCCTTCGGTGCGGGTCGGCCCGGCCGTCGTGTCCTGCTGGTCGCGGCGACCATACCGACCGCGTGGGACTGGTGGCGAGAACGTCCGGATGTCGGGCTCGTCCCCTACGTCGCGTTGCGGATGGCGGACGACGCGGCCTACTGCGCCGGGGTCTGGTGGGGTTGTCTGCACGCCCGCACCACGCTCCCGCTGCGCCCTGCCGTCCCGCTGCGTCCAATCTTCGGATCGGGTGCGTCCGGGTGAACGGGCCGGCATGCTCAGGCGATATGGCCAATGTATTAGTCGATGTCCGCCCGCCCGCGGCGGTTGTCACGCTGAACCGTCCCCAGGTCCGTAACGCGATCACTCCTGAACTGATCGGCGAGCTGCGAGCCGCGATCGTCGACCTCGACGCCCGGGACGATGTGCGGGCGATCGTCCTCACCGGTGCCGACCCGGCCTTCTGCGCCGGCCTGGACCTCGTCGCGGTGGGCCAGGGCAGGTTCAGTGAGGCTGCGAACTGGGACGAAATACCCTTCGATCAGGTGCTGGCGACCACCAGGCCGTTGATCGGAGCGATCAACGGGGCGGCCGTGACCGGTGGCCTGGAATGGGCGCTGTGCTGCGACTTCCGTATCGCCTCGGAGCGCGCGCGGTTCGCCGACACCCACGCGCGGGTCGGCGTGATGCCGGGCGGCGGGATGACCTGGCGGCTACCCCAGGCGGTCGGGTTCGCCTGGGCACGTCAGATGTCGTTCACGGGCAACTACGTGGATGCGGCGCAGGCGCTGCGGATCGGTCTGGTCAACGAGGTGGTGGCACACGAGACTCTGCTGGCGCGGGCTCTGGAGATCGCCGCGAACATCGCCACCATCCCCGCGGGGGATCTCGCTGACATCCGGGCCATGTATCGCCAGTCGGAGGTCGGCACCGTCACCGACGCGATCGCGAACGAGAAGGATGTCGCGGGCCGGCGTTCGTTGGATGCCGGCGAGGTGGCCCGACGGCGCGGTGCGGTGATCGAGCGCGGCCGAGGCCAGGTCGGGTAGCGCGGGTCGGGCGCTTCACGGGCCATAGCGTGGCGTCGGCTTGCCGACCTTGGTTGTCTCCAGGGGTACGGTGGCGACACGCGGATATCCTCAGTGATGTGACCTACCTCGACCACGCGGCGACCACGCCGATGCGTCCTGAGGCCGTGGC
>NZ_CAUVXL010000232.1:0-12803 GCF_963555915.1 Protofrankia sp. Cas4 | reverse complement strand
TATACCGCGGCGCTCGCTGAGGCCGGGAACGCGTCGTCGCTGCACGCCAGCGGCCGTCGTGCGCGCAGAGTAGTTGAAGAGTCGCGCGAGGCGCTCGCCGCGGCACTGCGCGCCCGTCCGTCCGAGGTCGTCTTCACCGCTGGGGGGACCGAAAGCGACAACCTGGCCATCAAAGGTCTGTACTGGGCGCGGCGGGCGGCCGCGCCGCGCCGGCACCGGGTACTGGTCAGCGCGATCGAGCACCGGGCCATCCTCGACGCCGTGTTCTGGCTGGCCGAGGCGCAGGACGCCCAGGTCGAGCTGTTGCCCGTGGACGCCACCGGGATGGTGCACCCCGACGTCCTCGCCGCGGCGATCGCCCGTGATCCCGACAGCGTCGCGCTGGTCAGCGTCATGTGGGCGAACAACGAGGTCGGCACGGTGTCGCCGATCGCGGAGCTTGCAGCGGTTGCGCACGGCTACGGGATCGCGTTCCACACCGACGCCGTCCAGGCGGTCGGGTCGATCCCGGTGTCGTTCGAGGACAGCGGTGCGGACGCGCTGACGGTCAGCGCCCACAAGCTCGGCGGCCCGATCGGCATGGGCGCGCTGCTGGTGCGCCGGGGTCTGGCCCTGGCACCGTTGACCCACGGCGGTGGGCAGGAACGCGATGTACGGTCGGGAACACTCGACACGCCGGGAGTCGCGGCGTTCGCCGCGGCCGCGACCACGGCGGTCAGCGAACGGCCCGCCGAAGCGGAGCGCCTCGCAGCCCTGCGTGACGATCTGGTCGCACGGGTGCTCGCCGCGGTACCGGATGCGGTGGTGAACGGAGCGCCCCCGGGCCCGGGGCTCCTCCCCGGGATCGCTCATCTGACCTTTCCCGGCTGCGAGGGCGACTCACTGTTGCTGCTGCTCGACGCGCACGGGATCGAGTGCTCGACCGGTTCGGCCTGCTCGGCCGGGGTCGCCCGACCGTCACACGTTCTGCTGGCCATGGGCGTGGACGAGGCCGGCGCCCGCGGTTCGCTGCGCTTCTCCCTGGGACGCACCTCCGAGCGTGCCGATGTGGACGCCCTGGTGCGGGTGATCATGCCGGTGGTGGGTAGGGCGCGCCGCGCCGGAGCGCTGTCCGGCCTGTCCGGACGATCTGGGGGGTGAGCGGAATGCGGGTACTCGCGGCCATGTCCGGCGGGGTCGACTCGGCGGTCGCGGCCGCCCGTGCGGTCGACGCCGGCCACGATGTCACGGGCGTGCACCTGGCGCTGGCGAAATCCCCGGAATCACACCGGACCGGCGCTCGTGGCTGCTGCACCGTCGAGGACGCCCGCGACGCCCGCCGCGCCGCCGACGTCCTGCGCATCCCCTTCTACGTGTGGGACCTGGCCGACCGGTTCGAACAGGACGTCATCGACGAGTTCGTGACCGCCTACGAGGCCGGTCGGACGCCGAACCCGTGTGTGCGGTGCAACGAGCGGATCAAATTCGCGGCGGTTCTGGACCGGGCGTTGGCGCTGGGTTTTGACGCGGTGGTCACCGGGCATCACGCCCAGCTGTCCGGCGCGGTACTGCGCCGCTCGGTGGATCCGGACAAGGACCAGTCCTACGTACTGGGGACGCTGCGCCCCGAGCAGCTCGCGCATGCGATCTTCCCGTTGGGGGACACGACGAAGACCGAGGTCCGGGCCGAGGCCGCTCGACGCGGTCTCGCGGTTGCGGACAAGCCCGACAGTCACGACATCTGCTTCATTGCCGACGGTGACACCGGCCGGTGGCTGCGTGAACGGCTGGGATCGCGGCCAGGGCCGGTGGTGGACGCCGTCACCGGCGAGACCGTGGGGGAGCACGACGGGGCGTTCGCCTTCACCATCGGGCAGCGTCGGGGTCTGCGCCTGGGCCGGCCCGCGCCCGACGGCAAGCCGCGGTACGTCCTCGACATCGCGCCCGTCACCGCCACGGTGACGGTCGGCCCGGCCGAGGCACTCGACGTCCACAGCCTCGTCGCAGACCCGGTGGTCTGGCCGTACGAGGGTCCGGTGGTGTGCACGGCCCAGGTCCGCGCACACGGGCGGGCGGTCCCGGCCACGGCGCAGGCCGTCGGGGACGAGCTGCACGTGCGGTTGGACGAACCGGTCCGCGGTACCGCGCCCGGCCAGGCCGTCGTCCTCTACGACGGTGATCGGGTCCTGGGCGGGGGTCATATCCGCCGATTGGGTGCCGGCGAGTCCGGTTCCGGCCCGCGCGGTGCCGGCCGGCCTGGTTTCTGATCCTTCGCATCCGGGAAGTTTCGATCATGATTTGGATGATCACATGACGATGACCATGACCTCATGACACAGTCAGCTGCTACCCCCGTCAGCACCCGGCTGTGGGAGCCCGGGGCGGCGACCGGGGTCGGGTCGTTGCCGGGGACGGACCCGGTCGAGGCATGCCGGCTGGTCTTCGACGAGCTTGGCGACCTGCCGCACCTGCCTGAGCTGCCGGACCGCGGCGCCGGCGCCGACATGATCGGGCGTGCCGCGGGTCTGCTCGCGGACATGCCGGTCGACCTGCAGCCGTCCGGGTGGCGGTTGGTGCCGCGTCCCGGCATCGACCTGCGTCGCACCCGTGATCTGATGGCTCGCGACCTCGACGCGCTCGGCGAGGTCGCCGCCGGCTACACCGGACCGTTCAAGGTTGCCGTCACCGGACCCTGGACGCTCGCCGCCACCGTCGAGTTGCAGCGGGGGCACAAGGCCCTCAAGGACGCCGGGGCCGCCCGGGACATCGCCGAGGCCCTCGCGGAGGGCATCGCCCGCCACCTCGGGCAGATCGCGAGCGTCCTGCCCGGTGCTCGCCTGATCGTCCAGCTCGACGAGCCGGGTCTGCCGGCGGTGCTCGCCGGTCAGGTCCGTACGCCCAGCGGATTCGGGGCGCTGCCGGCGGTCGAGGAGGGTGTTGCCACCGAGCGGCTGCGCAACCTGCTCGCCGGTGTCCTGCTCGCCGGCGTCGCGGTGCCGGCCGGGGTGCACTGCTGCACGGCATCGCCCCCGGTCGGGCTGGTGCGGCAGGCCGGTGCGGCCTTCGTGAGCGTGGACGCGACCCTGCTCACCCCCGCCGATGACGACATGATCGGCGAGGCGGTCGAGGCGGGGGTCGCGCTGATGCTCGGCGTGGTGCCGGCGCGGGACACCGAACTGTCCGACGTCGGCCGTACCGTCGAGCCGGTCCGGTCGATGTGGCGCCGGCTGGGGTTCTCGTCCGAGCAGCTTCGGGAGGTGGTCGCGGTGACGCCGACCTGCGGTCTCGCGGGTGCGACACCCGCCTACGCACGGGTGGCGCTGCGACGCTGCCGAGAGGCGGGGCGGGCGCTGGCCGACGATTCGACATGAGTGCGCCCGCTGCGCCGAGTCCGGACGCGACCGGGACGGCCCCCGGCCCGGATCCCGGCCCGGATGCCGGCCCGGATGCCGATCCGGTTGTCGATGACGTCGGCTCGCTTGTCGAGGAGCTGCCCGCACAGGTACGGGTGCGCGCCGCGCAGCTGGCCCTCGAGCTGGACGAGCACGCCTACCGCTACTACGTGCTGGACTCACCGACCGTCTCCGATGCTGAATACGACCAGCTCATGGGTGAGCTGGCGGAGATCGAGACCCGTCACCCGCAGCTGCGCACCCCGGACTCGCCGACCCAGAAGGTCGCCGGCTCCTTCACGACGCTGTTCACGCCGGTCGAGCATCTGGAACGGATGCTCTCGCTGGACAACGTCTTCACCGATGCCGAGCTTGAGGCCTGGGCACTGCGGGCGACCCGGGACACCGACGTCGAGGCCTGGCTGTGCGAGCTGAAGATCGACGGGCTGGCGGTCGACCTGGTCTATGAGGACGGCTGTCTGGTCCGGGCGGCCACCCGCGGCGACGGGCGGGTCGGCGAGGACGTCACCCCGAACATCCGCACCCTCTCGGCGGTGCCGACCCGCCTGCGTGGGCCGGGTATCCCAGCGCTGCTGGAGGTCCGGGGCGAGGTTTTCTTCCCCACGGCGGCGTTCGCCGAGCTCAACGCCACCCTGGTCGCGGCGGGCGAGAAGCCGTTCGCCAATCCGCGCAACGCCGCCGCCGGCTCGCTGCGGCAGAAGGATCCCCGGGTCAGCGCCAAGCGTCCGTTGTCCATGACCGTCCACGGGCTCGGTACCCACCAGGGTCTTGACGTCGAGGCACAGTCCGCGGCATACAGCCGGCTGGCCGAACTCGGCCTGCCCGTCTCCCATCACCACGAGGTGGTGGGCAGTGTCGCCGAGGTCGAGGCGTTCGTCCGTCGGTGGGGGGAGCACCGTCACGACGTCGAGCACGAGATCGACGGAGTGGTGGTGAAGGTCGACGCGTTCGGGTTGCAACGCCGGCTCGGCGCCACCTCGAAGTCGCCACGCTGGGCGGTGGCCTACAAGTATCCGCCGGAGGAGGTGACCACCAAGCTGCTCGACATCGAGGTCAACGTGGGCCGCACGGGCCGGGTCACCCCGTTCGGCCGCCTCGAGCCGGTCAAGGTCGCGGGCTCGACGGTCGGGCTCGCCACCCTGCACAACGCCGACCAGGTCGAGCGCAAAGGGGTGCTGATCGGCGACACCGTCGTGGTCCGCAAGGCCGGCGATGTGATCCCGGAGATCGTCGGTCCGGTTGCCGACCTTCGGGACGGTTCCGAACGCGCCTTTGTCATGCCCACCCGTTGCCCGGAGTGCGACACCGAACTGGTGCGACCCACCGACGAGGTCGACATCCGCTGCCCGAACGCGGTGTCCTGCCCCGCGCAGCTACGAGAGTCGATCTTTCATTTCGCCTCCCGGGGCGCGTTGGACATCGACGGGCTCGGTTATGAGACCGCGATCGCCCTGCTGGATGCCGGCCGCGTGCATGACGTGGGCGATGTCTTCCACCTGAGCCCCGAGTCGTTCGACGGACTGCGCGGATTCGGCCAGAAGAAGATCGATCAGATTCTGCGTGGGGTGGAGCAGGCTCGGGGTCGACCGCTCTGGCGGCTGCTGGTCGGCCTGTCCATCCGCCATGTCGGGCCGAGCGCGGCGCGGGCGCTGGCACGGGAGATGCAGTCGGTGGACGCGCTCGCCGCCGCATCCACCGAAACTCTCGCTGCCGTCGACGGTGTCGGCCAGACCATCGCCGCGGCCGTGGCGGACTGGTTCGCTGATCCCCGTCACCGCGAGATCCTCGAACGGATCCGCTCCGGTGGGGCACGCCTGGCCGACGTCGGCGCGGACGACGGGCCGGGTCCGCTGCGCGGTGTCACCGTTGTGATCACGGGGACTCTCACCGACTGGAGCCGCGACTCCGCCGCCGAGGCGGTCCAGGCACGCGGTGGCAAGGTCACCGGCTCGGTGAGCAAGAAGACGACCTTTGTTGTCGTCGGTGCCGACCCCGGGGCCGGCAAGTACGACAAGGCGCGGGCACTGAAACTCCCGATCCTCGACGAGGCCGGGTTCACCGTGCTGCTCGACGCCGGGCCGCAGGCCGCCGGCGCGCACGCCCGTCCCGCCCAACCGGCCGACGACGATCCGGGCGGGTGATCGCCAGCTGGTGACGCCGACTCGGCTCGTCAACCCGTTCCCTGCGCGGCGAGCGAGACATCCCTGTTGTGCGCGATCGTCGCGGCGATGCCGGCGAGATGCGCGAGACGCAGCACCTCCGACGCCCGGAACGCCGGGCCGCCCGGCCGTCCGATCAGAACCGCCCGGTCCGGACCTCCCACCGGCGCGACCGCCAGCTCCATGTCGAGCGCGGTCCAGCGCGGAGGCAGCCAGCCCGCGTGGCGGTCCAGCCGCTGCGCGCGGTCCAGCGGCAGCCACAACAGCGTGGATCGCACCCGCTCCGGGACGGCGAGGTCGCCGCCACCGAGATCCGGGGCGCCCACGGAGGTCTCCACAACCCGCAGATCGTCGGGCCCGACCCGTTCCAGCAGCACGGCCCAGTCGGCATGGAACACCGCCCCGACGAACTCGGTCATGACGGCCAGCGCCTCGTCGGGCCGGGAGGTCATGGCTTCGACGAGGTCCAGGTCATGTTGAATGCCGGCACCGCCGGACAGGTACGGGCGCAGGGATTCCACGCTCACCCCGGGCACGGACTGCACCGCGGTCAGGACGGTGTCGACGAGCCCGTACGGCGGGAGCGCGACGACGATGTCGTCCACGGCGCCGTTCGGGCCGCGTTCGACGACGTCCAGGCTGACGATGTCGATGGCAGCCTGGCCCAGCGCGGTCGCGACCGCGCCCAGGGCGCCGGGGCGGTCCGGCAGGACGAGGCGAAGCAGATACGACATGTGGCCAAGAATGCAGTTTGGAGGTGTCGGTGCTGTAGCGCAAAAATCACAGGCAGGTATCGTTGCTGGTCACCGTCCTGGCGTCGATCGTTGCTGTGAGCAGGGCCGCTGCCCGTTCAGCTGGGGCCGAGAACGGCGCCGATCCGCTTGCGCACCTCGGTCTCGCCCAGCGCACCCGCGACCAAGTGGAGGGCAGGGCTGCGGGTGGAGCCGGTGAGCAGCACGCGGACCACCTGGGACGCCTCCCGGATTGATCCGACGTAGGAGCCGGGGTCGCTCTTGTACTCCTTGACGCTTGCCGCGAAGTCGTTGTCCCTGGCCGTCACGCGGATCTGGTCGAACCAGCCGTCCGAGTCGGAAAGGTCCTGGTAGACACGCAGCAGATCCGTGCACAGCCGCCGCACCACATCGGGTGCGAGGCCGCCGAGCCTGCTGTCCCCGGGATCGGTCACCGGCTCGAACAGGGCGGTGAAGAAGTAGCCGTAGATCGGCCGGAAATCCGACCACTTGCGCAGGTCCTTGCGCGGGTTGTCCACGCCTGTCCGCTCGATGTCCAGGGCCCGCACGGCGAGGTCCTGCTCGGCGCGGACAGCCTGCGCCAGTTCGGTGTCGTGGGTGTCCGCCCACGTCAGCACCTCGTCCAGGACATCTCGGCTCGGCAGAGTCGCGACGTAGTCCGCCGCGATGTCCTCCAGTTTCACCAGATCCACCAGCGCGCCGGACACGCCGCACTCGGCCAGACCCAGTGGGGCGGTCAGCGCTTCGGTCAGCGCCATCTCCGCCAACCGCCCGTTGATCAGACCGCGGAGGTAATAGAGCACACTCGGCGCCGGGTAGCCCGCTTTGATATAAAATTCGACGGACGCCTCGGGATCCTTGCGCTTGGACAGTTTCCGCTTTCCCGAGCCGTCCACCTTCAGCAGCGGTGCGATGTGCGCGTACGGAATGCGCTCGAAACCCGCCGCGTCGAACAGTTGCAGGTGCACCGGGACCGAGGACAGCCACTCGTCGCCTCGAATCACATGAGTGACCCGCATCAGATGGTCGTCCACGACGTGCGCGAAATGATAGGTCGGCAACCGCAGCAGGCTGTCGGAACTCTTCAGAATGACGATGTCGTTGCGGTTCGCGTCCGCCTCCAGGCGGCCGCGCACCAGGTCGGTGAAGGTGATCCTGCCCGGCTCGCCCGGCGACCGGAACCGCACGACGTAAGGCTGTCCGGCGGCCAGCCGCTCGCGTACCTGTTCGTCGGCGGCATCGCGCCAGGTCGCCCAGCGGCCGTAGTAGCCGGTGGGCACCTTCTTGGCGCGCTGTTCCTCGGTGGCCGTACCCAGCTCCTCCTTCGTGGCGAAGCACAGATATGCCTTGCCTGCGCGGAGAAACTCGCGTATGTAGGTCAGGTAGATCCGGGCCCGGTCCGACTGCGTGTAGGGGCCGTAGGCGCCGGTCTGGTCGGACTCGTCCGAATTGACGCCGAAGTAACCGAAGGCCGCGTCGAACTGTGCGGTCGCGCCCTCCACAGTTCGCGCCTGATCAGTGTCCTCGATCCGGATGAAGTAGGCGCCGCCGGACTGCCGTGCGAGGTCCTTGTCCAGGATCGCCACATAGACCCCGCCGAGGTGGGCGAAGCCCGTTGGGCTCGGGCAGAAACGGGTGACCATCGCGCCCGGCGTCAGGTTCCTCGGCGGGTACCGCTCCTCCCAGTGCTCCGGGCCGGGTAGGTCGGCCGGATACAGCGCGTCAATCTCATCGCGGTCAAGCATTGCAGTGGGTACCTCCACGGGCGCTGGACAGTTCTGAAACCGCGGTGATCACCGTCGCCAGGCGGTCCCGTGGTGGGCACTACCCGCAGGCCCGTCTGCGATGCTAGCGGGCACCGGGTCCCCCCCGGTGGAGGGCGTGTCAGGCATGCGGCGCGGTTTCTCCAAGGTGGTGGGGGCCGCCAGGCCAGGGGGTGCCCCTGCGCGCCGGCCCGTACGATGACCACAGCGTCATCCGCGAGTCGGCAGGCACGGGACTCGGCAGTCAGCAGACACAGACGTGGCCGCAAGGTCACCGGGAAGTCAGAGGGTCGTAACCGGTATGGCGATTACCAGGGACGAGGTCGCCCATCTTGCCCGCCTGTCGCGGCTGGCCTTGTCCGACGAGGAGCTCGACACGCTCGCCCCTCAGCTCGACGTGATCATCGGTGCGGTCGCCCGGGTCGCGGAGGTAGCTGCGGGTGACATCCCGCCGACGACCCATGCCGTCCCGCTGACGAACGTCTTCCGGGCTGACATCACCCGCACGTCGCTGTCGCAGGCTGACGCGCTCGCCGGCGCGCCCGCCGTCGAAGGCGGCCGTTTCCGGGTGCCGCGCATCCTCGACCTGGACGAGTGAGGGTACCTTCCGTGACCGACGTCATCCGTTTCTCCGCCGCCCGAACCGCCGCCGCGATCGCCGCAGGTGAGCTCAGCGCCCTGGAGGCGACTCAGGCCGCGCTCGACCGGATCGCGAAGGTCGACGATCGGATCAACGCGTTCCTGCACGTCGACGTCGACGGTGCCGTTGCCGCGGCTCGCGACGTCGACCGGCGCCGGGCCGGGGGGGAGCGCCTGGGACCGCTCGCGGGCGTCCCGCTGGCGCTCAAGGACGTACTCACTGCCCGCGGCATGCCGACGACCTGTGGTAGTCGAATGCTCGAGGGTTGGAAGCCGCCGTACGACGCGACAGTGGTGTCGAAGTTGCGGGCCGCCGGCGTGGTGATCATCGGCAAGGTCAACATGGACGAGTTCGCGATGGGGTCGTCCACGGAGAACTCCGCCTACGGGCCGACCCGCAACCCGTGGGACACCGATCGCATCCCCGGCGGTAGCAGCGGTGGCAGCGCAGCCGCCGTGGCCGCCTTCGAGACGCCGATCTCGATCGGGACCGACACCGGCGGCTCGATCCGCCAGCCCGCGGCCGTGTGCGGGCTGGTCGGGGTCAAGCCGACCTACGGTGGGGTGAGCCGCTACGGCCTCGTCGCGTTCTCGAGCTCGCTGGACCAGGCCGGGCCGCTGGCCCGCACGGTGACCGACGCGGCTCTGCTACATGCCGCCATCGCCGGTCACGACCCGCTGGACACGACCAGCATCGAGTTGCCGGTACCCGGCGTGGTGGCCGCCGCCGCCAGCCGTGATCTGCGCGGCGTGCGGATCGGCGTAGTCCGGGAGCTGTCCGGGGACGGCTACGACATCGGGGTGCGGGCGCGCTTCTCCGACGCTCTTGAGGTGCTGGTCGGTCTGGGCGCCGAGGTCGTCGAGGTCAGCTGCCCGCACTTCACCTACGCGCTGCCCGCCTACTATCTGATCGCGCCGAGCGAGTGCTCGTCCAACCTGGCCCGCTTCGACGCGATGCGGTTCGGCCTGCGGATCGGTGACGACGGCGAGGCCGGAGCCGAGGAGGTCATGACCCGCACCCGCGGTGCCGGCTTCGGGGCCGAGGTCAAGCGTCGGATCATCCTGGGGACCTACGCATTGTCGTCGGGTTACTACGACGCCTACTACGGTCAGGCGCAGAAGGTCCGAACGCTGATCAGCCAGGACTTTGCCGCGGCCTACGAACGGGTCGACGTGCTGGTCTCACCCACCACGCCCACCGTCGCGTTCCGGCTGGGCGAGAAGATCAACGATCCGGTGGCGATGTACCTGTCCGACCTGTGCACGATCCCGTCGAACCTGGCCGGCGGGCCGGCGATGAGCCTGCCGATCGGCCTGGCCGACGGGCTTCCGGTCGGTTTTCAGATCATGGCGCCGACCTTCGCGGACGACCGGCTCTACCAGGTCGGCGGCGCGTTGGAGGCAGCTCTCGACGCCGCCCGCGGCCATCCCTTCCTCGACGACGCCCCGGCCCTGTAGGGGCCGGAATGCGCGACGGCGGCCCGTTCCCCGTCCGGGCGGCCCCGGCGAGACTCGGAGGGACACTGGGCCTGATGAGTTGTGAGATGTGCGGAACGAGGGGAGACGTTGATGGTTGCGCTACGTAGCAGGCGGGCGGATCGGGCGCCGCTGGTGGCGGTCTGGGTACTGGGCTTGGCCGTGCTCGGGGTGGGCATCGCAGCGGTCTCGCCGATTTTGATCATCTGGGGCGTGCTCGGCGTCGCCGGATCCGCCTTCGCCACCAGGATCCACCTGCGTGACACCGGCCTCCACCGGCCGCGCGAGGACACCGAGACCTCGACCCCGACCGAGACCTCGACCGAGACCTCGACCCCGACCCAGGTCGGCTCGTCCGGTCCATCAGATTCATCGAGCGTGTCAGATTCGCCAGGCTCGTCAGGTCGGGCGGACCCGGTTGAACAGGAGCACCTGCGTTGACATCCCCGGCCAGCGTGGCGGTCACGACCCCCACCTTCGACGACGCCGTCGCCCGCTACGAGCCGGTGATCGGGCTGGAGACACACGTCGAGCTCGGCACCGCCTCGAAGATGTTCTGCGGCTGCTCCACGGTGTTCGGCGCGGAGCCCAACACCCAGGTGTGCCCGACCTGCCTGGGGCTGCCCGGATCGCTGCCGGTGGTCAACGAGGCCGCCGTGCGGTTCGCCATGATGATCGGCCTTGCGCTGAACTGCTCGATCTCGTCCTGGTGCCGATTCGCGCGTAAGAACTACTTCTACCCGGACATGCCGAAGAACTTCCAGATCAGCCAGTACGACGAGCCGCTGTGTGAGAACGGCTGGCTGGACGTGGAGGTTGACGGGAAGATCCATCGGGTCGGCATCACCCGCGTCCACATGGAGGAGGACACCGGCAAGTCCCTGCATGTCGGTGGGGCCACCGGGCGCATCCACGGGGCCACGCACTCGCTGGTCGACTACAACCGGGCCGGGATCCCGCTCGTCGAGATCGTCACCGAGCCGGACGTCCGCTCACCGGAGGTCGCCCGCGCCTACGTCGACGAGCTGCGTGAGCTGTGCCGGGCGCTCACCGTCTCCGACGTCCGCATGGAACAGGGTTCGCTGCGTTGCGACGCCAACGTCTCGTTGCGGCGGCGTCCGGCGCCCGGCGAGCCGGTGGCACCCTACGGCACCCGCTCGGAGACCAAGAATCTCAACTCGCTGCGGTCGGTGGAGCGGGCCGTCCGGTACGAGATCGTCCGGCAGGCGGGTCGCCTGGACGCGGGCCTTCGGATCGTCCAGGAGACCAGGCACTTCGACGAGGCGTCCGGTACGACGTCGACCGGCCGATCCAAGGAGGAGGCGACCGACTACCGGTACTTCCCCGAGCCCGACCTGACACCGCTGGCGCTGACCCACGAGTACGTCGACGCGGTCCGGGCGACCATTCCGGAGCTGCCGGCGCAGCGGCGCGCCCGCCTTGCCGTCGACCACGGCATCTCGCCTAGCGACATCGTGAAGATGCGTAATGCGGGTGTTCTCGACCTGGTCGAGGAGACCATCTCGGCGGGCGCGCCGGCCGAGGCGGCCCGCAAGTGGTGGCTGAACGAGCTCGCACGCCGGGCCGCCGACGCGGGTGTACCACCGACGGGCCTCGCGATCGGGCCGGTGGATGTCGCCCGCATCGCGGCGCTGGTCGCGGCGGGTGAGCTCACCGACGCCCTCGCCCGTAAGGTCATCGACGGCGTTCTCGCCGGCGAGGGCGCACCGGACGAGGTGGTGGCCAGCCGCGGCCTGAAGCTGGTGTCGGACGACGGTGCACTTTCGCAGGCGGTGGACGCGGCCATCGCCGCCCAGCCCGCCATCGCGGACAAGGTCCGGGGCGGCAAGCTGAACGCGGTCGGCCCGCTGGTCGGCGCCGTCATGAAGGCCATGAAGGGTCAGGCCGATGCGAACGCCACCCGCACGCTCCTGCTGGAGCGCCTGAAGGAGTAGGTGGAATCTGTCGATCTGGTGACATTTCCCACCTACGCCTGGCGACCATCGGTGTTGGTCATAGGTGGAAATGGTTACCAGGGCGGCGATTTTCACCTACCGCTCGAACGGTACGCGACGGTAATGCCATATTTTTGTGATAGCCCTCGGCGTGTCGTGGGACTGGACGTGTGTGGCCGTCCGTAGACTTGGTCGCGCCCCCGGAGGGGGACCGGAGCAGGACGCTGGTGATCCCTCCGGATGCACGATCATGTTTTAGCGCGCCGGAGGCCTCGTGGTCGCCAAGGATCATGGCGCGCCCGGTCACCGTTTCCGGGAGGAGTGCGCGCCAAGGTGCCTCTCACCCCCAGTGGGTTCACCGCCTCGACCTCGCGGCGACGCGGGCGAAGCCGGACCCGAATGCTCGTCGTGGTGGTGGTCGTCCTTGTGCTGGTGGCCGCGGCCGCTGTCGGGTACGTCCTGAAAACCCGCGCCGATGCGCGTGCCGCGGACCGGGCGGCGACGACCGCCGCGCAGGCCTACCTTTCCGGCTGGCAGAGCCTGGGTTCACCGGGCGACGCGGGCGGCGACGCCAGCGCTGTCGCAGCCGCGCAGGAGCGGGGTAAGGCCGGCGTGACGGCCGTGAGCGTGCCGGGGACGATCGCGGTCGACCAGCTCGTGGCGACGA
>NZ_CAUVXL010000231.1:0-21266 GCF_963555915.1 Protofrankia sp. Cas4 | reverse complement strand
AAGCTAAGCCATGTGATCCTCCGCTTGCCAGACCTCGGCGCACGTCCGCGCTGAGGGGAATGATGCCCGCCGAGACACCAACCGCGCAGGCCGCGTCACTTGCCTGATCCCTTGCAGGCACTGTTGCATTGGGCCATCGGTGGCGATCTTCGCCGCAGATCTTCCTGTCGATCACCCGGGTGGACCCCCTCGGGGGCGGTAGCAGTGAGGTCGATCGCGCCCCGAACCGCCGCCTCGCAGGAAGAATTGCAGCCAAGATTGCTCGTCTCGTGTCAATGCAACAGTGCACTCTGGCCTCCCAGCAGCTCTCGGTGAGGCCTCTGGGACGGAAGATTTGCGGCGAAGATCGCCTGGCTTGGCTCAAATGCAACAGTGCCGCAGGCAGCCTGACCGGACGCAATTTCGGGCACCCACAGGCCAGCACGGCCGTTCGGTGTGATCGGTCGGCGACGGGGCCGGCCGCGCTGGCCGTTTGACGGTGGTCGGATGGACGGCGGTATTTGCGCTCAGGTCCTCGACTGCCGTGAGAGCGCGTTAGCGCTTGGTGAGCCGTTCGAGGGAGATGACGGGCCGTGTATGCATGAGTGTCCCGGACGGAACCGTCGCCTTACGCGAGGCGTGTGCCCAACCGGCGGCCACGGCGGCAGTCCGCCACCGCGGCGGGACGTCTCAGGGCGACACGGGCTCGAGGACGAAGACCGGGATTACGCGATCGGTCTTCTTCTGATACTCGGCATAGTCCGCGTAGGCGGCGACCGCACGCTGCCACCACGCGGCTTTCTCCTCGCCGGCGACCTCTCGGGCGATCATGTCCTGCTGGGTGGGGCCGTCCCGGAGCTCGACGTGCGGATCGGCGATCACGTTGTAGTACCAGACCGGGTTCTTCGGCGCTCCGCCCAGCGACGCCACGATGGCATACCTACCCTCGTGCTCCACCCGCATCAGGGGCGTCTTGCGGATCTTCCTGGACCTCGCGCCCCTGGTCGTGAGGATGACCACCGGCATCCCGAACAGTGTGATGCCGTCTGTCCCGCCGGACCGCTCGTACAGCTCCACCTGGTCACGCACCCACTTCTGGGTGCTCGGCTCGTACTCACCGTCGAGAGGCATGCAGCCAGTCAACACGACCTGTCCGAACACGCCCATTCGAGGTGTCCGTGAAGGGAATCGAGCTCCCGTTCGGACCGGGCGCCGTGCCCGTTTCCCTGTCTCCCACCCGTCATCTGGACCGTACCCGCTTTAGTGGACACTCGGTAAAGCTGCCCGAACGGCGTGTCCTGCCCGGCCCAGTTGCGTGAGTCCGTTTTCCATTTCGCCGGGCGGGGGGCGCTGGACATCGACGGCCTCGGCTACGAGACCGCGGTTGCGCTCCTCGACGCCGGCCGCATCCGGGACGTCGGCGACGTCTTCCACCTCACCGGGGAGTCCTTCGAGGGGCTGCGGGGCTTCGCCGACAAGAAGATCGACCAGATTCTGCGGGGGATCGAGGCGGCCCGGCACCGGCCGCTGTGGCGGCTGCTCGTCGGCCTGTCGATCCGGCACGTCGGGCCCACCGCGGCCCGCGCCCTCGCCCGCGAGCTGCGGTCGGTCGACGCGATCGCGGCGGCGCCGGTGGAGACGCTCGCCGGCGTGGAGGGTGTCGGCCCGACCATCGCACGGGCGGTCGTCGACTGGTTCGCCGACCCGCGCCACACGGACGTCGTCGCCCGGATCCGGTCCGGGGGCGCGCAGACCACCGACGCCGACGGGGAGGAGGCTCCCCGGCTGACCCCGACCCGGCCGTCACGTCGGCCGCCGCCGTCGTCGCCGCGCCGGCCGACCCAGCCGCCCCGGTCGACGCGCAGGCTCCAGCCGACCCGCAGGGCTGAGCGCGCAGCCGGGGCGTCGCCGAGGGCGGCGAGGACGCAGGCATCCGGCTGACGCCGCGGACCTGGCCCGGCTGGTGGGGCGGTTCAGCGCGATGGCGGTCACCGGCCCGGCGCTGGTGACGTAGCCGGCTCGATCCGGGCCAGGATGACGGTGACCGTCTGCGTGAGCTCCTCGACGTAGAGCTGCCGGCCGGGCGGGTCCTCGCCCGGCGCGTGCTCGCGGGAGTAGTCGGCCAGGGCGTGGATCGTGAGCGTGAACGCGAAGACGTAGGCGAGCGTGGCGTGCGGCCCGAGCCGGGCTTCGAGCGCGGCGCTCACCACCCGGAAGTTGCCACCGAGGCCGCCCTCGGCGAGCTGGCGGTTCCGCTGCGGGTCGGCCAGGACGCGCGCCAGGAATCGCAGCGTCGTCGGCGATTCCTCGAGCAGCGGGCTCAACGTGCCGACCATGATCCGGGCAGCGGACTCGGGATCGATCGGGACGGTGAGCAGCGCGGTGTTGCTCGTGTGCAGGCGCGGGTGGGTGTGGTCGATGTGCTCGCCGATCGCGGTGAGCAGGTCGTCGCGCGAGCCGAAGTAGTAGCCGATCACGTCCTTGTTGTTCTGGCCGGCGGCCACCCCGATCCGGCCCAGGGACACCCCGTCGAGCCCGTGCTCGGCCAGCAGCTCGATCGCGGTGTCGAGCAGTCGTTCCCGCGTCTGCGGCGAGCCTCGACGCACGGTGGTCATTGCCAGCTCCCGGTCTTGCCGTCGGCCCGTAAGGTGGTTACCTTACGGTGTAACCCAGGTCACTGCCGATTGGTTCACGTCCGATCCGCGAGGAGTCGCGCCATGTACCACGTGTTCAGCGTCGACGACCACATCATCGAGCCGGCCGACGTCTGGTCCTCCCGGGTACCGGCCAAGTATCGCGAGGCCGCGCCGCACGTCGTGGAGGCGGACGGCCGGGAGTGGTGGGTCTACGAGGGCACGCGCCAGGTCACGATGGGCCTCAACGCGGTGGCCGGGAAGCCCCGCGAGGAGTGGGGTATGGAGCCGGCCCGCTTCGCGGACATGATCCCGGGCTGCTACGACCCCACACAGCGAGCGAAGGACCTGCGGGCCGACGGCATCTTCGCCAGCGTCAACTTCCCGACCCTGCCGGGCTTCGGCGGCCGCAAGTTCGTCACCTTCGAGGACAAGGACCTGGCGCTGGCCTGCGTCCAGGCCTGGAACGACTTCATCCTCGACGAGTGGTGCGCCGCCGCGCCCGAGCTGTTCGTGCCGATGACGATCGCGCCGCTGTGGGACGTCGAGCTGGCGGTCAAGGAGGTCGAGCGCACGCTGGCCAAGGGCGCCAAGGCGCTGTGCTTCGTCGAGGACCCGTCGCAGCTCGGGATGCCCGGGTGGCACACCGAGGCCTGGGACCCGCTGCTCGCGGTCTGTCAGGAGGCCGACCTCCCGATCTGCATGCACGTCGGCTCGGCAGGCAGCTCCACGCTGCTGGGTGACCAGATCCCGATCGTCGAGATCGCGTCGTCGTTCTCGCAGACGGCGCGCTACTCACTCAACCTGATGTGCTCGCCGGCTCCGCGCACATTCCCGGACATCAAGTTCGTCTGGAGCGAGGGCGGCATCGGCTGGCTCCCGGCGGCGCTCGAGCGGGCCGACGCGCAGTGGGAGAAGCACGGCTACTGGAGCCACCTCGAGGGCGCGACGCCGTCCGAGGTCGCCAAGCGCAACATGTGGTTCTGCATGATCGAGGAGCCCTGGGGGCTGACGACCAGGGAGGTCTACGGCTACGACCGGATCCTGTTCGAGACCGACTACCCGCACGCCGACACCACCTGGCCGCGGACCCAGGCGATCTGCAAGTCGCTGTTCGCCGACGTCCCGCGGCACGAGGTCGACGCGATCACGCACAGCAACGCCGAGCGGCTCTTCCATTTCCCGCTGACCGTGCCGACCGGGAACGGAGCCGGCGCGTGAGCGCTCCGCTCGAGGGCGTCCGGGTCGTCGACCTCACCTCGGGAATCTCCGGGGCGTACGCCACCAAGCTGCTCGCCGACGGTGGCGCGGACGTGGTCAAGGTCGAGCTGCCGGCCGGTGACTGGCTGCGCGGCTGGCGGGTCGGCGACAAGCCCGTCCCGGCGGGCGCAGACGGCGCGCTCTTCCAGTTCCTCGCCGCGTCGAAGTCGTCGGTGGTCCTCGACGTCGGCGCGATCGCCCAGGCGCCCGATAACCCGCTGGGCCACGCCTTGCTCAGCGGCGCCGACCTGGTCTTCGCCGACGCCGACGCCGACCCGGTCGCCCTGCGCGCGCGTTATCCGCACGCGGTCGTCGTCGCCATCAGCTCCTGGGGGCTCGGCTCGTCCTGGGCGGACCGGCCGGCGACCGACGCGGTCTTCCAGGCCATCGCCGGCGCGCCGATGACCCGCGGCAACCCGGCCCACCCGCCGGTCATCGAGGGCGGCGACCTCGCCGAGTGG
The DNA here is from genome assembly GCF_963555915.1 of Protofrankia sp. Cas4. Taxonomy (NCBI): domain Bacteria; kingdom Bacillati; phylum Actinomycetota; class Actinomycetes; order Frankiales; family Frankiaceae; genus Protofrankia; species Protofrankia sp. Cas4. The sequence continues at coordinate 16,933 of NZ_CAUVXL010000231.1, read as the reverse complement.
GCGGCCGGGCTGCTCGCCGGGATCGGCGGGCTGGTGGCGCGCTGGAAGTCACTCACGAGCGGGACGGGGGACCTGGTCGACGTCTCCAAGTTGGAGGCCGCGGTCCTGACCTTCTGCATGTATCCGGTGACCTTCGCGTCGATCGCCGGCGGGCCGATGCGCAGCAACCGGGCGCGCAACCTGCCCTCGATCCACCGCACCAAGGACGGTTACGTCGGCTTCATGACGGTCACCGGCCAGCAGTGGCTCGACTTCTGCGTCCTGGCCGAGCAGCCGGAGTGGATGGCGGACGAATCGCTCATCCAGTTCGAAGAGCGCAGCAAGCGGGCGGCCGAGCTCAACGGCGTGATCGACGAGTGGGCGGCGACGAAAACCACCGCCGAGATCCTCGACCTGGCGGACGCCCTGCGCGTGCCGGCCGCCGAGGTCGGGCGGGGCGACACCCTCCCCGAGATCGACCACTTCGTGGCGCGGCACGCCTACACGACCAACCCCGGCGGGTTCGTCCAGCCGGACGTGTCGTACACGCTCGGCGGCGGCGCGCAGCGGCGGCCGTTCGCGCCCGCGCCGGCGCCGGGACGCGACACCGAGCGGCTGCGCGCCGAGCCCGTCCGGAACCCGGCGGTAGCCGGGGTCACCCCAGGGGAGGACGCGTTGCCGTTCGCCGGCCTGCGGATCGCCGACTTCACGATGAACTGGGCCGGGCCGATCATCGGTAACGTCTGCGCGATGTTCGGCGCCGACGTCATCCACGTCGAGTCGGTCCAGCGGCCCGACGCGTTGCGCTTCAAGAGCCTCAAGCCGCTCGGCGACCCCGACTGGTGGGAGTGGGCCCCGCTGTACATCGGCCCCAACACCAACAAGCGCGACCTGACACTCGACCTCGGCTCCGAGACCGGCCGCGACCTGGCCCGCCGGCTGGTCGCGCACTGCGACGTCGTCATCGAGAACTACTCGCCGCGCGTCATGGACAACTGGGGACTGACGTACGACGCCCTGCGCGAGGTCCGCGACGACGTCATCTTCCTGCGCTGCCCGGCGTACGGACTGTCCGGGCCCTGGCGCGACCGCGGCGGCTACGCCCAGACGATGGAGATGGCGTCCGGCCTCGCCTGGCTGACCGGCTGGCCGGGCGCGCCGCCGGAGATCCCGAACGGCCCGATGGACCCGCTCGCCGGCGGCCACAGCACCTTCGCGCTGCTGCTCGCGCTCGAGCATCGCCGTCGTACGGGCAAGGGGATGCTGCTCGAGAGTCCGATGATCTTCGGCGCGCTCAACGTGGCGGCCGAACAGGTGATCGAGCACTCGGCGTACGGCACCCTCCTCACCCGCCAGGGCAACCGCAGCCCGCACGCGGCGCCGCAGGGCGCCTACCGCACCGCCGACCCGCTCCCGACCGGCGAGCTCGACCGCTGGGTGCTGATCTCGGTGGCCTCGGACGAGCAGTGGCGCGCCCTCACCGAGCTGCTGGGCCGGCCCGAGTGGAGCCAGGCGCCTGAGCTCTCCTCGGCCGCCGGTCGGCACGCCGCGCACGACCAGATCGACGAGCGGCTCGCGGCCTGGGCGGCGACGCAGGCCAGCACCGAGCTGGTCGACCGGCTCGTCGCGGCCGGGGTCCCCGCGGCGGTCGTCGCGCGCCAGGACGAGTCGCCGGGGCTGACCCCGATCCTGGAGCGTGGCTTCTTCGAGACCGTGCTGCACCCGGTGACCGGTGGGCAGCTGCTGCAGGGCTATCCGGCCCGGCTCGCCAGCGGCCCGCCGGTCTACAACCGGACTTCAGCCCCGTTGCTGGGCCAGGACAACGCCGACATCCTGAAAGGCCTGCTCGGGGTCACCGACCAGGAGTACGCCGCGCTCGAGGCCGCCGAGGTCATCGGCACGATGCCCTCGACGGCCGGACACAGCAGGGGGATGCGTTAGATGAGCCAACCAGGGCTGCTCGACGGCGTGCGAGTGCTGGAGTCCGCGATGCTCTTCAACGGCGACCGGTTGGGCTGTCTGCTCGGCGACCTCGGGGCCGACGTCATCAAGGTCGAGGCTCCGCCGGTCGGCGACTACCTGCGCGACTTCCTCGGCCAGGTCGTGCCGCACCACAGCCCGGCCCACCTCGAGGTCAACAAGCACAAGCGCAGCGTCGTGTTGGACCTCCGCGCCCAGGACGGCCTCGAGACCTTCTGGCGGCTGCTCGACACCGCCGACGTGTTCGTCGACGGCAACGCCGGCGACGCCCTCGACCGGCTCGGCATCGGCTACGCCCAGCAGCAGGCCCGCCGGCCCGGGATCGTCTACTGCCAGTACTCCGGCTTCGGGGCCCGCGGGCCGTACGCCTCGATCCCCACCCACGGGCAGATGATGAACGCGCTGGCCGGCGGTTATCCGCACGAGCTCGGCGAAGACGGCTTCGTGCGCCCCTCGACCGCGGTGCCGTTCATGGGCGGGATCAGCGGCGACGACGGCACGGCGACCGGCGCGATCTACGCCGCCTACGCCATCGCCGCGGCCCTCGTGCGGCACGGCCGGACCGGTGAGGGCGCGTACCTCGACGTGGCCGCCTCGGACGCGGTCGTCGCCAACTCGTGGGTCGGCGCGACGTACGGCCTGAACAACGATCGGATCACCGACCGCCGCTCGCTGCCGGCCAGCGACGAGACCGGGGCCAGCGCGAAGTACCAGTTCTACGCGTGCGCCGACGGCAAGGTGCTGCTGTTCTGCGCGATCGAGCCGAAGTTCTGGCGCAACTTCTGCCGGGCGATCGGGCGCGACGACCTGATCGGTGGCGGCAACGGCCAGCCGGTCGACTTCGCCGGCGGCCAGGACGATCTGCGCCGTTCGTTGGCCGAGATCTTCCGGTCCCGTTCGCTGGCGGAGTGGGTCGCCATCGCGGTCGAGCACGACATCGCGCTGGGACCCGCCTACGGCGACGCGACCGACCTGCTCACCGATCCGCACGTACAGGCGCGGGGGTTGCTCGTCGAGACCACGCACCCGGTGGCGGGGGCGTACACGAATATCGGGTTCCCGGCGCTGATCGCCGGGATCGACTACCGCGTTCAGCGCGGGGCCCCGAGGTTGGGCGAACACAACGCCGAGATCCTGGCGGAGCTGGACGAGGCCTGACCCTTGGCCGCCTGGTCAACCGTGAGGTGTCGATCGAGGATCCAGACCCGGGCCGCGACTCCGGCCCTGGTGGCCGAGACCGGTGAACCCCCGCTACCAGGGCCCGTTGGCCAGCTTCTGGTCGTGGGTGCGGGCCACCGTGGCCTGTACCGTGCCAGAAGTCGTTTTGGGCCGTTGACCTGCGGTTTCGCCGTCGGCCGTGATGGTGGATGATCGTGGTCTATGGTGGTGCGGCTGATGTATCTGGTCATGATCCGGGTGTTCGGCTGGCTCGTCCTGCTGGCTCGCAGCGACGCGGCGACGACGACGGAGCTACTCGTGTTGCGCCACGAGGTCGCGGTGCTACGCTGCCAGGTCGGACAGCCCCGGTTCACCTGGCCAGACCGCGCGATCCTGGCCGCGCTGGCCCGGCTCCTGCCCCGCGAGGTCCGGTCGCCCGCCGGTGGATGAGGAGCTGCGGACGTTGGTGATCCGCCTCGCCCGGGACAACCCGACCTGGGGCCACCGCCGCATCCAAGGCGAACTCCTCGGCCTGGGCCATCAGATCGGTGCAGGCACCGTACGGCGGATCCTCGGCCGTACGGGTCTCGGCCCGGCGCCACGCCGCCATGCCGACACCACCTGGCGCACCTTCCTACACGCCCAGGCCAGCGGCCTGCTCGCCACCGACTTCTTCCACCTCGACACGATCGCCCTGCGCAGGCTGTACGTGCTGTTCGTGATCGAGATCCAGACGCGTCGCGTCCACATCCTCGGAGTCACCGCCCACCCGACCGGCGCCTGGGTCACCCATCAAGCACGCCACCTGGCCATGGACCTGGACGGACAGCTGGCTACGTGCGGGTATCTGATCCGCGACCGCGACACGAAATACACGCAAGCGTTCGACGACGTCTTCGCGTCCGAAGGCATCCAGGTCGTGCGCACGCCGCCGCGGACGCCGCAGGCGAACTGCTACGCGGAACGGTTCATCCGCTCTGTCCGCCAGGAGTGCACGGACAAGATCCTGCTCTACGGCGACCGCCACGCCACCGCTGTGCTCGACGCATACGCCCATCACTTCAACGACCACCGCCCCCACCAGGGACGAGACCAGCGACCACCGAACCACGACCCGGCCACCGTCACGCCACTCGCAGGCCCAATCCGCCGCCGCAAGATCCTCGGAGGTGTGATCAACGAGTACCACCGCGCCGCCTGACCGAGGCGCGAAACCCCAGGCCACAGCCCCGAATCGAGTTCTGGCACGCTACAGGGATCGGTCCGCGTTGCGGCGAGCCCATCCACCGTTTCCGCGTGACGGAGTACGGCCCGAACGACGAGCGTGCATCACTGCCGCGCGGTGTGACAACTTTCGCCCAACGTCGGATCGCGACATCATGATCTTCGCGCTGTATTCGGCCATGATCTCGATCTCCATGCGCTGATACAGAACACGCATTTTGTCCGCGGCATGCACGGATGGTGCCTTCTCACATTGGGGTTTTCAGTGGCAGTGGGGTGAAGGTGGTGTTCTGCCAGATTCTGCGTGACGTCTCCTCCGGGTAGGGGACGACGGTCGGTTCGGTGTCGAATACTCGGGTCAGTCGTTCTTGCTGGTCGTACTCGGGCCAGCCGGGGTTTCCGACGGCGGCGAAGGTTGTCCAGGCGTTTCTCATCTGCGCGGAAAGGTTCTCGGCGTCGGTGAGGTCGTCGCCGAGCAGCATGGTGGGCTGGCCGCTGGTCAGGTTGCCGAATACGAGTGGCACGTCGAGTCCGTGGCAGGCGCCGAGGGTGCCGCCCATGCCCGGCGCTGTCCAGGTGACCTCATACATGTAGGTGCGGCCGGTGTGGGCCTCGGCGAGGTGTAGCGACGGCATCCGGAACAGCCAGTCGGAGTGGACCCAGTCGTAGAGCTCATCGGGGCTGTCGCTGGCCGCGCGGTACCGGGCGATACCGTCTGGCCCGGGCGCGAATAGGCTCAGCGCGGTTGCCGCTTGCTCCTCGGTGATCTGACCGAGTAGGCCGTCGATCAGGGACAGCAGGCGCTGCTCGTGACGCATGTGCCCCGCAATGAGGTCGACGTCGCGAGCAGCACCTTCCGCCAGCGCCTGCCAGGGGTCAGTTGGCAGCGTGGAGCCATCGACGATGGGGCCTAGTGGGATCCGACGATGCGCGGTGAGGCCCCAACGGTCGGCGTACTGGTCGATCTTTGCCATGAACGCATCCGCGACGGCTGGCAAATCGCCGGGTGCGATCGTGGCTAGTTCATCGGGTTTCAGACCGAGGTCGGCCGCGAGGACGCGGGTGATGTCGGCGGCCAGCTCAGGTGTGAAAAACGTGCCCGGCATGCTCTGCACGATCGCGCGACGGAACAGGCCGTTGGCCCGTGGCGTGGCCAGGAGCGCGGCCACGCAGCCGCCGCCCGCGGACTGGCCGAATACAGTGACCCGGTCGCGGTCACCGCCGAATGTGTTGATGTTGTCGCGAACCCATTCCAGCGCGGCTACTTGATCGAGCAGACCTCGGTTTGCCGGTGTCCCGTCGATCTGGGCGAATCCCTCGATCCCCACGCGGTAGTTGAACGTGACGACGACGCTGCCGTCGCGCGCCAGCCGACCGCCGTCGTACTCGGGCAGTCCGGATGTGCCGAATAGGTAGCCGCCGCCCTGGATCCATACCATCACCGGCAGGTTCGCGGTCAGATCGGGTGTCCACACGTTGACGGTCAGCCAGCCCTCGGTCGGCCCGGCGCTTGCGTCCGTGCCGAAGATGCCGGATTGCGGGGGCGGTGGGCCGTAGGACAATGCGTTTAGCGTCCCGGCCCATGCCGTCACCCGCTGCGGTGCGGCGAATCGCGCCGGTGGTTCGGCGAACGGGATGCCTTTGAAGACGATGAGGTCCGACTCGAGCCTGCCGCGCACGGCCCCAGCGGTAATACGGACCACCGGCTCGGTAGCTGTCACCACATGTCCTTCCACGATCTGTGTTGCATCGACGCCGAACATCCTTCCTGCTGGCCTGCCGCACGCCAATCGAAGTCAGCTGCGGAGGGATCGTCTTGATGAAGATGAGGCGTGCAGTGGTGCCCGCAAGCGGAAGCGCTGGGCGGTACGCCCCATCCGCTCGCCGACGCTAGCGGGCGCTAGCCACGAGGACCTTCTGCGGCTGGACGGGGTTAGGGCGGGGCGGTGAAGCGGTAGCCGGCGCCGCGCACCGTTTGCAGGCTTGCGGCATTGTCACCGAGTTTGCGGCGGAGGGCGCTGATCACGACCTCGACGACGTTGCTGCCGCCGCTCCAGTCGTAGCCCCATACGTCGCGTAGCAGTGCCGCCCGGCCGACGATCCGGCCTTCGCGTTCGTGCAGGTACTGAAGGACATCGAATTCCAGCTTGGTGAGATCTGGTGCGGGTGTCGTCGAGGATGAGCTGGCGGCGGTCGGGGTCGAGCAGGGCGTCGTCGATGAGCATTTCCCGGGCGGCGAGGTCGGTGAGCCAGCCGTCGATGGAGGACGGTCCGAAGTCGTTGTAGAGGGCATGGTAGGTGGTCCCGCCGATCTCGGCGGCGCCGTCCGGGAGACGGGCGAAGCCGAGGGGCGCGAACTGGGACAGCGCCGCGGCGGGATCTGCGGCCAGTGAGTAGATGCGCCGCAGCCTGGGCCGCATTTCCAGGTAGGTCCGCTTGAGGTCGAGGATCAGGGCGGCGTGGGCCGACGTCGTGGCTTCGCCACCGTCGGCGGCCAGCACGCCCCCCGGGCTACGTTTCGGCAAGACCTTCGAGCGGGTTCACCCCCGGCCTCGCATGCTCGACCCCCGACTGCCTCCCGCGCTGTCCCAACGCAGTCCGCTGGCCACCGCGTGGCGCCACCTGAACCGCGCGCTCGACGTTTTCGTGGCCGACGGGCTGGCCGCCGCTTGATCGCACAACGTGCTCTGACCGTGAACCCCATGCGTGGCAAGCAAAGCTAGCCACGCAGGAAGGCGAGCAGGTCAGCGTTGACCTGGTCCTGGAGCGTGGCGGTAAGGCCGTGCGGCGCGCCTGGGTAGTAGATTTCCTTCGCGCCCTTGATGAGTCGGGCCGATTTCCTGGCCGAGTCCTTGACAGGAACGATCTGGTCGTCTTCTCCGTGCATGACCAGGGTCGGGACGTCAAAATTCTCGAGGTCGCTGGTGAAGTCGGTCTCAGAGAACGCCTTGATGCTCTCGTAGGCGTTTCTAAGCCCGGCCTGCATGCTCCAGAGCCAGAACTGGTCCAGCACGCCCTTGGAGACCTTGGCCCCAGGCCGGTTCGCGCCGTAGAACTGCAGGGCAAGATCCTGGTAGAACTGCGCGCGGTCCTGGAACAGGGCCGCGCGCAGGCCGTCGAAGACCTCGATCGGCAGGCCCTCCGGGTTCGCGTCGGTCTTGAGCAGGAGCGGTGGTACCGCGGAGATCAGGACGGCCCGCGCGACGCGTCCGGTTCCGTGCCGTCCGATATACCGCGTCACCTCGCCGCCGCCGGTGGAATGGCCTACCAGCGTGGCGTCGCGCAGGTCGAGAACCTCGATCACGGCCGCGAGATCGTCAGCGTAGCCGTCCATGTCGTTCCCTGACCCGGCCTGGCTGGATCGGCCGTGGCCGCGCCGGTCGTGTGCCACCACCCGGAAGCCGTTCTGCGTCAGGAACAGCATCTGCCCGTCCCACGCGTCGGCGTTCAGCGGCCAGCCGTGCGAGAACGTGACGACCGGGCCAGCGCCCCAGTCCTTGTAATAGATCTCGGTGCCATCATTTGTCCTAATTGTACTCATTGCCCCGATCCCCTCTCCCCGATGAGCTGGTTAAAGTTTGAGACGTGCCCCGCTTCGCGAGGCCGTAGGCCTGGTTACCCTTGGTTTGGCAGGCCTGCGTTCTTGCTCTGGGCCAGGACGTTGCGAAGCTCCCGGCGGAGGGTACGGCCAGCTTCGGCTCCGGAGCTGACGGCCGATACGGAGGCACTGGCTGCAGCTCGTCAGCGGCGGGCGCCAACGAGCAGAAATCAAGGGATTCCCGAGGTTGAGGGCTAGGGCGCATATCGAGTGTCGGCGAGCGCGGCCATGCGATCCTCGGGCTGGCCAGCTTCAACGCGCAGCCGTTGTGGTCGGCCATCCTGACGGCGGCCTCTTGATCAGGCGCCAGCGAGCGGCGTCTGCTCCTTGGTCGCTCGCAGCAGCAGGGGTAGTGGTCACCGCGCTATCGGGTCCCAGCCGCGCAGGTGCCTGACGGACTGGCGGTACTCCCACTCGATGGCGTCCTTGAGCAGGTGAGCCAGCCGCCCGCCGGTGGTGGTACCGGCGATGTCGGCGACCCCGCGGCGGGTCCCGACCGAGACGACGAACCCCTTGTCATGGAAGGTGAACGCCTCCCGCGGCCCGCCCTCCAGCTCTGCGTCCAGGTTGCGGGCCACCGTCTCGCCCTCCTCCAGCGCCACCTGCGCCAGCGGCGGCAGCACATGCCCCGTGCGCGGATCGGTCACCGAGGCCAGGTCGCCGGCGACGTAGATCTCCGGATGGTCCAGCACGCGCAGGTACTGGTCGACCTTGACGCGGCCGTTGTGGCCGGTAGGCAACCCCGAATCGACAACAAGCTCGGGTGCTTTCACCCCACCTGCCCAGACGAACACGCCGCCCTCCACCAGCTGGCCGTCCTTGAGTCGGAAGCCCTCCTCGGTCGCTGCGGCGATCGCCGCGTTGGTGCGGACCTGCACGCCCAGGTCAGAAAGAATTCTGGTGGTCTTGTCGATCAGCTGCGGTGAGGAGCCAGCCAGGATGGTGGGGCCTGCCTCGACAAGGAGCACGGCGGGCCGGTCAGGCGCCAGGCCGTGGCCGCTGGCCACCTCGGGCAGCACCTCGGCCAGCTCGCCGGCCAGCTCGACCCCGGTGGCGCCGCCGCCGCCGACCACCACTGTCGCCAGGCGGCGCTGCCGCTCGGGGTTGGCGGCGGCCGCGGCGGCGTCGAGCGCCTTGCTGGCCGCCGCCCACACCCGCTCGGCGTCGCTGGCCGAGTACACCGACAGGGCGCGCTGGGCTAGACCGGGGATGGCGAAATCATTGGGCCGACTGCCCAGCGCCAGCACCAGCCGCCGCCAGCCGATCGGCCCGGCCCCGGTGAGCAGCCGCCGGCCGGCCAGGTCGAAACCACTGATCTCGGTCTGGACGAAGCGGACACGCTCGGCCAGCACGTCCTGGAGCGGGATACGCACCGTGCCAGCGGCGCGGGTGCCGCCGGCGACCTGGGGCAGCTCGGTGAGCACCTGGTGGTAGTCGTGCCGGTCGACCAGGGTCAGCTCCATCGTGGGGTTGTTGCGCAGCCTGGCCGTCAGGCGCAAGGCGACGTGCAACCCGGCGTAGCCCGCACCGGCGACTACGATCGGACCGCTGTCCCCGGCGGTGGATGCATTCATGGCGTTCTCCATGGGGGCTGCCTCTCCTGGCGAAGACGGCGTCCAGCCAGGTGCATATCTCCTGCGCCGGCCGAGTCGGGTTGTTGACCTGGCAGCGCCGACCCTGGCCAACCCGAACAACCATGCCCCTCGAACCTGCGATCCATCCGCACCTTCGTGATCGTCGTCGGCCTGCTCAGCTCGGTGTTCGTCATCCGCACCTTCCCCGCCGCCCGGGAATCCACGCCAGCTGTCATCGGTCGCCATCGCCGCGGTCATCGGCCGACGGCTGAGTCTGCCGGTCGAGGCGGTGCCAGCGCTGGGCACTGGTGGTACCACGCGGTATCATGTGGGTTGTGGCTATGACGCTCAGGCTCAGCGATGAACAGACGGAGGCGCTCCGGCGGAAGGCGGAGGCTGAACATCGTTCCATGCAGCAAGTCGCGCTGGCTGCCATCGACGCCTATGTTCACCAGGCGACTCCCGTGCGCCGCCAGTCGGTTCCGGTCACTGAGCTTATGACGATGTTCGAGGACCTGCCTCCGATGAGCGCAGAGGCGTTCCGTGCCGATCAGGGGCGCTACGCGGACGCTGAGGCATACTTCGACGCCTACGAACGCGTCCGCGAGCCCGGGGACGGCGAGTGACTGCCCGCTACCTGCGCGGGCTCGGCGACACGAACATCCTGATATGCCTGGAACGGCTGGCGGTCGATCAGCTGCCCGCCGAGCTCCTCACCAGCGCGGTCAGCCTCGCCGAGCTGTCGGCCGGGGTGCACTCGGCCGTGGATGCCCGTGAACGCGCCCGGCGGGTCCTTCGCGTCCAGCGAGTCGAGGCGACCTTCAGCCCGCTGCCCTTCGATGTTGAGGCCGCCCGGCAGTACGGGATTATCGCCGCCGAGACGATCTCCATGGGCCGCAAGCCACGCGGCCGCGTCGCCGACCTGATGATCGCCGGCATCGCGGCAGCGAACAAGCTTCCTCTGTTCACCACCAATCCCGCAGATTTCCGCGGGCTTGAATCGGTCGTTACTGTCGTTCCAGTTCCTGTCCCGGCGGCCGCTCCCTGAACGGCGCGGATCGCCGATTTTCGGCTGCATACTGTATATCTGCCGCGCCGGGGGTTTTGCATCGACGAGTAGCAGCCGCTCAGCGTACCCGCTACCCGGATATTATCGCGGCGCGTAAGGGACTGTGCGTTTTCAGGGCCGCGTCGAGTAGTTGATGATTGGGTGGCGGTCACCGTGGGCCACCATTGGTGGCGGCCGCTGCTGTGCAGATGACAGATCCCATGGGCGTATGTCAGGTGACGACGCGGCGCCGGAAGTGGCGTATTCCCTGCCAGAGCAGCAGGGCCGTGAAACCGATGAGGGCAGGGTAGATGATGTAGAGGCTCAGGTGGTGGGTGGGGGTGACGGAGGCGCGGAAGCCTTCGCTGACGTAGGTGAGGGGATTGGCTAGCGACAGTGCCTGGACCCAGCGGATGGGGCCGAGTGTGCTCCATGGGTAGAGGGTGCAGCCGAGGTAGAGCAGCGGCGTCAGCATGATTGCGAATAGTGCGGTGACGCTGCGCGGATCGAGGGCGGTGCCTAGGAAAAGGCCGAGGCTGGAGCACATCAGCGCCCCGATTGGTGCGAGCGTCAGGAGCAGGGCCCAGTGGAGGTGGACGTCGGGTCGGGCGGAGGGGACGAACTCGGCGAGGGGGAAGACGACGACCGCGGCGAGCATGCCTTGCAGCGCGCCGGCGACGACTTTCGCGAACGCGACGAGTCCGACGGGGATAGGGGACAGGACACGGTCGTCGATCTCGCGTGTGTAGCCGAACTCCTGGACCAGTGGCATGGCGACCGCGAAGATGCCTTGGAACAGGACGACCATCGCAAGCATCCCGGCGAGGAGTGTGGTGGCTTCGTCGCCCGCCTGGGCGCCGGTGCCGTGGCCGGGGGTGATTTTCGGGGTGACGTAGCCGAGGACGAACAGCAGCATCAGGGGTTGCACGACGGTGCGGGCGAGGAAGTTGCTTGGCTGCCTGCGTAGCACGGTGAGGTCGCGGGCGAGCAGGGCGCCGACCGCGCGGCTGGCCGCGACGACGGAGGGGTGGACCGGTGTGGCGGCCGGGTCGGGGACGGCGGTGGCGGTGTTCATCGGTCGCGGAGCTCCTTGCCGGTGAGGCGGATGAAGACGGTTTCCAGGGAGGGTTCGTCGACGCGGATATCGCGCAGGACAATGCCTGCGCCTGTCACAGCGGCGACGATGGCCGGGAACACTGCTCGCCCTCCGTGGACCATCAGCAGGACGGCGTTCTGCAGAATGTGGAGGTCGTGGATCCCGGGCACCTGCTCGTGCAGCAGTGCTGCCAGCTGCCGTGGCGGTGTCTCTGCGGCCACCGTCACGACCGTGTCGGCGTCCATCGACTGCTTGAGGCTCGCGGGCGTGTCGAGGGCCAGCAGGCGTCCGTGGTCGATGATGGCTACCCGGTCGGCGAGCTGGTCGGCTTCCTGCATGTCGTGGGTGATCAGCATGATTGTCTGACCGGCGGCGCGCAGTTCGCGGACGATGCTGTGCAGGGCGAGACGGCTTTGCGGGTCCAGGCCGGTGGTCGGCTCGTCGAGGAAGAGGATCGCCGGCTGGTGCAGGATCGCGCGGGCGATCATCAGCCGCTGGGCCATGCCACCTGACAGGCCGTCCACCGGTTTGCCCGCGACGTGCGCAAGCGTGACCTGCTCAAGTCGGAGATCGGCCTGCCGGCGGGCGTCGGCGGTGCGCATGCCGAAGAACCGCCCGTGGAAGATCAGGTTCTCCCGCACGGTCAGGCTGCGGTCGAGGGTGTTGCGCTGGGGCACCACGCCGATGTTCCGGCGGGCGTCGGCCGGTCGGCCCGCGACGTCGATCCCGGCTACCCAGGCTCGGCCGGCCGTCGGCACGACACCCGTGGTCAGCATGCCCACCGTGGTGGACTTGCCCGCGCCGTTCGGGCCGAGGAGAGCGAACACCTCGCCCCGGCGGACCGACAGGTCAAGGCCGTCCACCGCGACCGTGCCATCCGGATAGACCTTGCTCAGTCCATCGGCGTGGACCACCGCCTCGACGGACGCGGAACCTTCCGGGGCAGACACGGTGCGGCGCCGGAGGAGAGAGGACATGGACGCTCCTAGTATTGGACTAGACCGTCTAGTCCAAGTTCTCTCGCTAGTATTGGACTTGTGAGTCCACGTGGTCAAGGTGGGCGGGCTCCCGCCGCCGGTTCGGCGGCCCCATCGCCGGACACGCACCCCGGCCGGCCCGACAAGCGGCGGGCGATCATCGACGCCGCCCGGCGGGTGTTCCTACGCAACGGCTTCACCGACACAAGCGTCGATGCGATCGCGGCCGAGGCCGGGGTCTCCAAGCAGACGATCTACAACCACTTCGGCGACAAGAAGAGCCTGTTCATCGCGGTCATCGAGACAGCACAGCGCGACGCCGCGAGCGAAGCCGAGTCCCGGTTCGCGACGGAGTTCACCGAGTCAGGTGACCTGGACCGCGACCTTCGTGCCGCCGCACGGATCTGGGTGGAACTGATCCTCGCGAAAAACATCAACGCGCTGCGCCGCGTCATCATCGCCGAGCAGGTGCGCCACCCTGAGCTCGGTGACGAATGGGCCCGCCCGCGCACCGTCTTCGAGAAGGTCCTCGCGCGCGAGATCAAACAGCAGGTCCACAACGGGGTCCTCGAGGTGCGCGACGTCGACCTGGCTGCCCACCAACTCGTCCTGCTCACCGCGTACGAGGCAGCGCACCAGTCCCGCTACGGGATGCGCGACCTCTCACCCGCCGACATCGAGAAGATCGTCGATGACGGCGTTGAGATGTGGCTGCGCTGCTACCGAACACGCCGGTAGGTGCACCGCAAGCGAGACGGCAAGATCGCACGTCAAGACGATCCGGGCCTGTGGGGCTCCAAAACGCCGATTGGGCCGGTGACCTGTGGGTTTGCCGGGTGGCGTCCATGCCAGGGGACCTGGTCAGGCGGCGTTGCGGTATTCGTTGATGAGGCCGCCGAGGATGCGGGTGCGACGGATGGCGGCGCCTGGGGTGGGTTGTGGTGCTGGCGGGTCGGGTGGTTGCTGGTCGAGGGAGCGGTGCGGCCGGTGTGTGTTGAAATGCTCGGCGTAGGTATCGAGGACCGACGTGAGGTGTCGTTCGGAGACGATCAGCATCCGGTCGGTGCACTCGCGGCGGACGCTGGCGACCCACCTTTCGGCGATCGCGTTCGCCTTGGGGGCCTGCGGTGGGGTACGCAGCACGCTGATCCCGGCACCGGTGAATACCGCGTCGAAGGTGTCGGTGAACTTGCTGTCACGATCACGGATCAGGAAGCGGATCTCGCGGCGAACCGGTGGACGCCCCGGTGTCGTCCAGGGATACGTTCACTTGCGGGCGAGGATTTCGCGGTGCCAGCGCAGCAGCGTCGCGGGCGTCACGAAGAAGGCATCCCACCGGGTCCGGGGTAGCAGCCGCGCCAGCGCCGCCAGGAGGACCCGGTCTGTCGGCTCGAGCGCTGGGCGGTGGACGTGGCGGCGCAGTACCGCGACCTGATGGCGCAGGACGAGCAGCTCGACGTTCTTGGCCCTCTCACCGCGGACCCGTAACAGCGTCAGCGCGAGCGCGTTCCGTGTCACGGCGTAGAGCAGGGACCAGACCATGACCACCCAGCCTGCCCGACACCGGCCACCCGGCGCCCAACGAACCCGCAGGCCACAGCACGAATTGACGTTCTGGAGCCCCACAGAGTCGCGCGCTGTCGCCATGGGTTCGCGACCGCGATGCGATGGGTCGTAGCCTCCCTACGAGGGCAGTCGCAGAGGGTGCACTCTTCGTGGGCACGACAGGCAGAGGGGCGAGTGTGGACTGGACGACCTTGGTCGCGACCTTAGGCGGTGGCGCCCTCGCTCTTTCGGGGACCATCCTGGCCGACGTCCTGCGCCATCACGACGAGAAAGACAGGAGCCGGGAGGCCAATCGCCGGAGCCTGTACATCGATTTCGTCTCCGCGGTAGGGGTTTGCCATACCCGGCTTCGCCAGATCGCCGAAGGATCTGAGACGCCGAGCAACCGTGAGGTGAGTACCCGTGCGGCACTGGCCGACGCGGGAATCTACGAGGCGAGGGAGAGGCTCTTCATCGACGCCACCTCGACCGTGGCCGGCGCGGGTCAGGCCATGTACGAACAGCTGCGGGCACTGCGACGGGTGGTGGCAGCAGGTGCTTCCATCTCATCCGCCAGCTTTCACGACGCGTACCACCCGTACCTCGACGCGGTCTGGCACTACAGGCGGTATGTCCGAGAGGAGCTGGGGACGAAGGCACTGTCGCCCGATACCTTCGGCTGGCCTTCCTGGAACGGTCGCGAACGGTGCGACCTGTGCAGGCCGTCGCAGTAGAGTCCGTGCTCGCGCAGCGCGCGAAGCGAACTCACATGCCGGGGCGCTGTTGCGTTGGCCGGGCGTGGCAGTCAGGGTGGCCGACCGGGCATGATCGAATGATGCGTCGTCGTCGTGTTCGTCCGCCGGCTGCAGCCTCGGAGTTCGCGGGGTTCCGGTTCCCACGGGAGGTGATCGTGCTGGGCGTGCGCTGGTACCTGCGTTACGCCCTGTCCTTCCGGCACATCTGCGGCCGCGCCGCAACTGGCCGGCGCGGTAGCCGTGCTGCTTGGCGCCCTACCGGCCCTGACCACAGCACAGATCACCGAGGCGCTGAAAGCTTCTGCCGTCGACGTCACCGCAGGCCACAACCACCCCCGTTTCAACGTTGCAGCCGGGCTCGGCCCAGACCTCGCTACGGGCGCGGGCCTGGTCAACGTATCCGCCGCACTCGACTACGCCCAGGCCACATTCTCCTAGGGTCTTGGACGAGCGAAGCCGTCATGATCGAGTCACGTTCGTGGGCGTGAGTCAGGCTGGCAGACCTGGGTGTTCGACGAGTTGGTTGATGGCGGTTTCGTAGGCGGTGGCTGCACGTCGCAGGGGTGGCGGATCGCTGCTGTGCGGGTCGGTGAGTTCGGCCATGCCGGTACGTGGGGAGGCCGCCGAAAACGGGGTGGTGCCGCGGGCTCGTGAACCGAAGATCTTCAGCTCGGCGATCCCGTACCTGTCACAGATGGCTGCCAACCGTGCCTTATCGATCTCCACGCCGAGGGTGATCAGCAGGGGTCCGAGGCTATCCTGATGCCCGCGGTCCGCGGCTGCCCCACGACCGTGTGGGTGTCGAAAATCCGGCAACTTCTACCCGACCTGTGCATATTCGTGGATCAAACTGCCGAGTCGATCACATCTGTGGGCGCAGACATCTGGTTCCGCGGACCCCGTTTGGAGCGCTCGACGCGGTGCGGCTTGGCCGAGGTGAGCGACACCGGGCGCAACGCGGCACGTGCTGACAAGATTTTCCTACGACGGGTAGGACAGAATCAGCGTCATGGGAACAGATCGTGCGACGACCCTGGGCACCCAGGAGACCGCCAACCTGGAGTTCAAGCGGGAGGCCAGGGACCGTAATGCCATCCGTGAGGCGATTTGTGCCCTGGCCAACGATCTACCGGGACTGGGCGGCGGCTGCCCTCGATGGTGGTGAGTCGCGCCGTCTATCAGGGGCAACCGGTCGTCCAGATCGACGTCAGTGCGTCCCGGACCCCGCCTGTCCGGTTCGACAACTACAAGTCATCGAATGCGCCGGTCCGTGTTGCCTGGTTTGATGACCGGATCGAGGTGACCAATCCCGGCGCAATTAATCGGGCGGCTCTGCTCGCTGCCGACGCTGTGCTCGTTCCATTGGCAGCGGACCTGTTCTCCCTCCGAGGACTGCGAAACCTTGGCCCGACCCTCCGGATGTGGCGGAGGACTTGGCACGGCAAGGTACTCCCGGACCTCCCACCCGGGATCGAGGCGCCACCTGGGCGAATGACTCCCCTCGGTTACGTCATTATGCAGCCGACGATGCGCTTGGACCGCCCCGTCAAGGCGTACCACCGATGGCTCGACCGCATTCCCCAGGTCTTCGCGTCGGACGTGCTAGATGAACTGGAGGCGAAAACAAGCCCCAGAACGTATGAAATCGCAACGCTACGCAATTATCAGAGCCTGATGCCGCTCTCGCACGATGCGCGCAAGCCGATGTTCGATCTGAGAACCGCAGACGGCGCGTTGGGTAGTACCCAGACGCTTGTCAACCGGTGCTATGACGACTTCCGATCGCTCGCCGAGAAACTCCTGCAAAGGCTGGCCTCAGTGCAGGTTGAGAACTGAGCCCGGTCCAGCGCCTCCGGACTCGGTCATCGTCGCCTTGTTTGTCCACCGATACGACGAACCCGCGCTCCTTGCCCCTGTCGGAGTCCATACAGGAGGCGCTGCGGCATGGCGAGGTCTTCACTCGCCGATGGGTCGTCGAAACCATTCTCGACATGGTCGG
>NZ_CAUVXL010000230.1:0-4108 GCF_963555915.1 Protofrankia sp. Cas4 | reverse complement strand
AGCTGAACGTGACCGGGGCCCGATTCGTTGCCGGAGCCCTGACGCGCCGCGACTCGAATGCCACGGTCGGCTACTCTGCGTCGCTCACCCTTGCAGGCTTTGGCGAGCCGTTCGCCTACGACGGTGTGCTCCGTCTCGTGCAGCAGGGCAAGGCGTGGAAGGTGCAGGCGCGTCCCGACTCGGTCAACCCGGCCCTGGCGCCCGGTCTACGGCTGGACCGCACCTCCTCCACGGGCAAGCGGGGACAGCTGCTCGACGCCAACGGGCAGCCGCTCGGTGCTGACGCGGAGCTTGCCGGCAACCTGATCGGTCAGGTCGCCCCGTCGTCCGGGCTGCAGCGCGTCTATGACGCCGACCTCGCAGCGCAGGGCGGCAGGGTAGTCGTCCGCAACGATCGGAACGAGACTGTCAGCACGCTTCGGACATACCCGGTTACCGATGGCAAGGATGTGCAGACCACGCTCGACCTGAACGTGCAGCGGGCCGGCGAGGCGGCGATGGCGACCGCCGCCAAGCCCAATGGGGCGCTGGTCGCGGTCGACACCCGGACGGGCGGGGTCCTGGCACTGGTCAACCATCCGCTGAACGGATACAGCCGGGCAGTGATCGGCAGATATCCGCCGGGTTCCACCTTCAAGATTGTCACCGCGACCGCGGCGTTGATCGCAGGCAAGGACGCGAACACGTCGCTGGACTGTACACAGACGGTGGCCATCGGCGGGCGTACGTTCCAGAACGCCGAGTCCGAGCAGTTCGGTCCGATCCCGCTGCGGGCGGCGTTCGCGCGTAGCTGCAACACCGCGTTCATCCGCCTGGAACAGTCACTGCCGGACTCCGCGCTGGAGCAGGCCGCGAAGCTGTACGGCTTCGACGGCAGCCAGCCGCTGCCGATCGCAAGCGTCGGCGGCTCCTTCCCGACGCCCAAGGATGCGGTCGAGTCGGCGTCCGCGGCGATCGGGCAGGGCAAGGTGTCCGCGAGCCCGCTGCAGATGGCGAGCGTCGCGGCGGCCGTCGCCAGTGGGACCTGGCGCCAGCCGTTCGTGGCCGGCACCGCGCCCAGGAGCAATGCGTTGCCGCCGGCGGTGGTCGCGCCGCTGCAGGATTTCATGCGCGCGGTGGTCACCGAGGGCACCGCGAACGGGGTGGCCTTCCCCGGCGAGGTGCACGGCAAGACCGGCACGGCCGAGTACAAGGACGGCAACCCGCCGCCGACGCACGGATGGTTCGTGGGCTACCGCGGCACCGTGGCCTTCGCGGTCGTCGTCGAAGACGGCGGCTTCGGAGCGCAGTCGGCGGCGCCGGTCGCGGCCCGTTTCCTCGCGGGCCTCGCCGCCCCCTGACGCCGCCCCCTGACGCCGCCGCCCGACGCCGCAGCCCCGTCGGCCGGTCACAGCGTGCCCGCTGACCGGTCAGCGGGTCAGCGGGGCCCGCAGGTGCCCCGGTCAGCCGTGACCAGGGCGATCTTTCTAGGTTTGTGCGATCAATTAGGCCGTCTCCGGCGTACAAACCTCGAAAGATCGTCGGTGGTCGGTGGTCGGTGGTCGGTGGTCGGTGGTCGGTGGTCGGTGGCCGGTGGCCGGTGGCCGGCCGGTGGCCGGGGGAGACGGGTGAGCGCGATGGTCGTCCGGGCTGCGGTGTTTCGTCGCGGTTGCGACGGGGACCTTGACGGCGGCGCGGATGTCGGGGAAGGTAAGCGCATGGTCCCCGGCATCCTCGTACGTGTAGAGCGCGCGTAGGCGAAGCAAGACTCCGCGCGCCGCCCCTCAGTGCCTCCTGGCACGGGGGGTTTTTTTATGCCCGGCGCTACCAACCTGTCACCACCGCGGAACGTCAAGGAAGACGATCAGATGAGCAGAGAGATCACCGGAGCGCAGTCGCTCGTGCTTTCCCTCGAGGCGGTCGGGGCCGACGTGGTCTTCGGCATCCCCGGCGGCGCGATCCTGCCGGCCTACGACCCGCTGTATGACGCCGAACGCCTCCGCCACATCCTGGTCCGCCACGAGCAGGGCGCCGGGCACGCCGCAGAGGGTTACGCCCAGGCGACCGGACGGGTCGGCGTGTGCATCGCGACGTCCGGGCCGGGCGCGACGAATCTGGTCACGCCGATCGCGGACGCCTACATGGACTCGGTACCCATGGTGGCGATCACCGGCCAGGTGCCGAGCGCGGCGATCGGGACGGACGCCTTCCAGGAAGCCGACATCTGCGGCATCACGCTGCCGATCACGAAGCACAACTTCCTCGTCCACTGCGCCGACGACATCCCCCGCACGATCGCCGAGGCTTTCCACCTCGCCGCGACCGGACGTCCCGGGCCGGTCCTGGTCGACCTGCCCAAGGACATCCTGCAGTCGACCACGGCGGTACTGCCGGGCGACATCTGGCCACCCACGCTGGAGCTGCCCGGCTACCGACCGGTCACCCGGCCGCATGCCAAGCAGGTCCGGGAGGCGGCGAAGCTCATCAGCGCCGCCCGCCGCCCAGTCCTGTACGTCGGCGGTGGCGTGCTCAAGGCGCGGGCCGCCGTCGAGCTGCGCACGCTCGCCGAGCTCACCGGCATCCCGGTGGTGACGACGCTGATGGCGCGCGGCGCGTTCCCCGACTCCCATCCCCAGCATCTGGGCATGCCGGGCATGCACGGGTCGGTCGCCGCGGTCACAGCGCTACAGAAGTCTGACCTACTGATCACCCTGGGTGCCCGTTTTGATGACCGGGTGACCGGGAAACTCGCCTCCTTCGCGCCGAAGGCCGCGGTCATCCATGCAGATATCGATCCGGCCGAAATCGGAAAGAACCGGGTCGCGGACGTGCCGATCGTCGGCGACTGCCGGGAAGTGATCATCGATCTCATCGCCGCGTTGCAGGCGGAGACGAGGCCGGACCTCACCGGTTGGTGGCGCCAGCTCGACGGCTGGCGCCGGACCTACCCGTTGGGTTATGACCGACCGGCGGACGGCTCGATCGCTCCCCAGTACGCCATCGAACGGATCGGGAAGATCGCCGGTCCGGAGGCGCTGTATGTCGCCGGGGTCGGCCAGCATCAGATGTGGGCGGCGCAGTTCATCTCCTACGAGCACCCGTACACCTGGCTGAACTCCGGTGGCCTGGGCACCATGGGCTACGCCGTGCCCGCGGCGATGGGCGCCAAGGTCGGTCGGCCGGACGCCATCGTGTGGGCGATCGACGGCGACGGCTGCTTCCAGATGACAAACCAGGAGTTGGCGACCTGCGCGCTGGAAGGCATCCCGATCAAGGTTGCGATCATCAACAACGGAGCGCTGGGAATGGTCCGCCAATGGCAGACCCTCTTCTACGACAAGCGTTACTCCAACACTGAACTGGGCACGCATCCCGACGCTTCCAACCGACGCTCGCGCCGGGTGCCGGACTTCGTGCGCCTGGCCGAGGCGCTCGGTTGCGTGGGCATGCGGTGTGAGTCGCCGGACGAGGTCGACGCCACGATCGAGAAGGCCATGGCCATCGACGACGCGCCGGTCGTGGTTGATTTCATCGTCCACCAGGATGCGATGGTGTGGCCGATGGTCGCCGCCGGCGCGAGCAATGACGAGATCAGGGTCGCTCGCGACATCGCCCCCGCCTTCGACTACGAAGAGCTCTGAGGATCTGAGGAGAGGTCTGGTCAAGGTGACCACGCATACACTGTCGGTGCTGGTGGAGAACAAGCCCGGCGTCCTCGCCCGCGTTGCGGGGCTGTTCTCCCGGCGCGGTTTCAACATCGAGTCACTCGCGGTCGGACCGACCGAGCACGATGACGTCTCCCGCATGACGATTGTCGTGGCCGTCGACGAGCTGCCGCTCGAACAGGTCACCAAGCAGCTCAACAAGTTGGTCAACGTCATCAAGATCGTTGAAATGGACCCGGCGGCGTCGGTGCGGCGGGAGCTGGTTCTGATCAAGGTGCGGGCCGACATGTCGGTCCGTTCCCAGGTCCTGGAAACCGTCACGCTGTTCCGTGCGAAGGTGGTCGACGTCGCGCCCGACGCGGTAACGGTGGAGGCCACCGGTACCCGTGACAAGCTCGACGCTCTCATCCGGATGCTCGAACCGTTCGGTATCAGGGAGCTGGTCCAGTCCGGCATGGTCGCCC
>NZ_CAUVXL010000229.1:5415-22992 GCF_963555915.1 Protofrankia sp. Cas4 | reverse complement strand
GGTCGATCACCGATCGCAGCCTGCGCGCTCTCGAGCGCACCGCGTAGCTCACCGCCTTTTCGACGGACAGAAAGAAGAGAGTTGCCCACGATGGCCGAGATCTATTACGACGCCGACGCGTCGCTCGACAACATCAGCAATCGGAAGGTCGCCGTCATCGGGTACGGCAGCCAGGGCCATGCGCACGCCCTCAACCTGCGCGACAGCGGTGTCGACGTCCGGGTCGGTCTGCCTGAGACCAGCCGCAGCCGGGCGAAGGCTGCCGAGCAGGGCCTGCGGGTGCTCACGCCGGCGCAGGCGTCCGCCGAAGCGGATGTGATCATGCTGCTCGCGCCCGACACGGCCCACCGCAAGATCTATGCGGAATCCATCGCCCCCAACCTCTCGCCGGGCAAGGCCCTCGCGTTCGGGCATGGTTTCAACATCCGGTACGGCCTGATCGAGCCGCCGGCCGGGGTGGACGTTTTCATGGTCGCCCCGAAAGGCCCCGGGCACCTGGTCCGGCGGACCTTCACCGAGGGTAAGGGTGTTCCGGTGCTGGTCGCGGTGGAGGCTGACGCGTCCCACAGCGCCCTCCCGCTCGCGCTGGCATACGCCAAGGCGATCGGCGGCACCCGCGCCGGCGCGCTGCGCACGACCTTCACCGAGGAGACCGAGACCGACCTCTTCGGCGAGCAGGCGGTCCTGTGCGGGGGCGCGAGCGCGCTGGTGCAGGCTGGTTTCGAAACGCTGGTCGAAGCCGGATATCAGCCCGAGGTGGCCTACTTCGAGTGTCTGCACGAGCTGAAGCTGATCGTCGACCTCATGTACGAGGGCGGCATCAGCCAGATGCGGTACTCGATTTCCGACACGGCCGAATACGGCGACGTCACCCGCGGCCCGCGGGTGGTGACCCCGGCGGTAAAGGATGAAATGCGCCGCATCCTCGGTGAAATCCGCGACGGGACGTTCGCCCGTGAGTGGATTGCCGAGGACGACGCGGGACGCCCGCAATTCACCAAGCTTGTCGAGGAGGGCAAGGGCCACCCGATCGAGCAGGTGGGCGCCCGGCTCCGTCCGTTGATGTCCTGGATCGCGACACCCACCGACTGACCGGTACCGACCGGCACCGACCGGTGGGGCCTGCACGCGCGGGGACCCCACCGGTCGGTAGGCTGACCGCGCCCGCCGGTACGCCTCGCCGGCGGCCGCAGTCCCCGGAGCATTCAAGGAGCCCTACCGTGCCCGTCGTTCTGGTTGCCGAGGAGCTGTCACCAGCCGGGCTGGAGCTGCTGTCCAGCGAGTTCGAGGTTCGTCACGTCGACGGGGCCGACCGGGCCGCGCTCCTGGACGCGGTAGGCACCGTCGACGCGCTGATCGTGCGAAGCGCGACCAAGGTGGACGCGGAGGTGCTGGCGGCGGCCGGGTCGCTCAAGGTCGTCGCCCGCGCCGGGATCGGGCTGGACAACGTCGATGTCGCGACCGCGACGACCCGCGGGGTCATGGTCGTCAACGCTCCGCTGTCGAACATCGTCAGTGCCGCTGAGCACGCTGTTGCGCTGTTGGTGGCGGTGGCCCGCCGGATTCCCGCGGCGAACGCGGCGCTGCGCGCCGGTGAGTGGAAGCGGTCGAAGTACGTCGGGGTCGAGCTCGCGGACAAGACCGCGGGTGTGGTCGGGCTCGGCCGGATCGGGGTGCTGGTCGCGCAGCGGCTGTCGGCGTTCGGCATGCACATCGTCGCCTATGACCCCTACGTCTCGGTGGCCCGCGCCGCTCAGATGGGCGTGCGCCTGGTCGAGCTCGACGAGTTGCTGCGCATCAGCGACGTCATCACGATCCACCTGCCCAAGACCCCGGAGACGCTCGGTCTCATCGGCAGGGACGAGCTTGAGCGCGTCAAGCCGGGTGTGATCATTGTCAACGACGCCCGCGGCGGGCTCATCGACGAGTCGGCGCTGGCCGACGCCATCCGCGACGGTCGGGTCGGCGGCGCAGGTATCGACGTGTTCGCCACTGAGCCGACCACATCCTCGCCTCTGTTCGACCTCGACAACGTTGTGGTCACTCCGCACCTGGGGGCCTCCACCCAGGAGGCTCAGGACAAGGCCGGCCTCGCGGTCGCTCGGTCGGTGCGTCTGGCCCTCAACGGCGAGTTCGTGCCGGACGCGGTGAACGTGCAGGCAGGCGGGGTGGTGGCTGAGGATGTGCGCCCCGGACTGCCGCTCGCCGAGAAGCTCGGGCAGCTGTTCACCGGCATCGCCGGTGGTCTTGCCGCAGCGATCACCGTCGAGGTCCGTGGCGAGATCGCCGCCTACGACGTGTCGGTCTTGGCGCTCGCCGCCCTCAAGGGGGTGTTCACCGACGTCATCGAGGAGCCGGTCACCTACGTCAACGCGCCGCTCCTGGCCAAGGAGCGGGGGGTCGCCGTCCAGCTTGAGACGTCCGAGGACAGCCCTGACTATCGCAATCTGGTGACGGTGCGCGGGGTGCTGGCGGACGGCACGCCCGTGTCGGTCAGCGGCACGCTCACCGGCCCCCGCCAGGTCGAGAAGGTCACCGCGATCGACGAGTTCGAGGTGGACCTCCGCCCCCAGGCGCACCTGGCGTTCTTCCGCTACTCCGACCGGCCGGGCGTGGTCGGAGCGGTCGGCGCGCTGTTGGGTGAAGCGCAGATCAACATCGCGAGCGCGCAGGTCAGCCGGCGCAAGGCCGGCGGTGAGGCTCTCATGTCACTCTCCCTCGACGACGCGGTCCCGCACGACATCCTGGTTGAGATCGCGAAGATCATCGGAGCGTCCGCGGCGCGCGCGGTCAGTCTCGGCGACGAGTAGACGAGTAGACGAGTAGACGAGTAGTAGACGGCCGGTTATTGTTCGACCCCGGGCCGAAGGTAAGGTGCCCGGCCGTACCGTCGGACGTACAACCTCGGTCGTGACGCCAGTCGTTCGTCCGATCGCATGTCGCAATCCGGGGTGGTGACCTGTTCCCGGGTTCAGCGGCCGTGGTGTGGAAACCGGCGTCACGGGTTTACCGTGAATGCTATGGCTCGGGACGGTTATCAGGATCCGTTCGAGGGGTTGCGCCTCGACGACAGCTTTGTGCGCGGGGCGCGCTTCATCGAGCCGTCTGCCGACGAGCGTGCGGTTACACATGGTGAGGTCCGGCCGAGCCATTGCCGGGTGCAGCCCGCCCATCGTGGCGTCCCCGGTGCCTTCTATCGCTGGATGTGGGCGCCGTATTCGCCGCGTGGCCGCCGGGCCACCAGGCTTGTGGCACTTGTGACACTGTTGGCCGGGGTGGCCGGGCTCGGGCTGTTCCTGCTCCGCCACGGTGGCCCACGCACGGCGGCGGTCTCGGCGCCGGCGCCGGCGCCGTCCGCCGGTATTCCGGCCCGGGCACAGGACC
The DNA here is from genome assembly GCF_963555915.1 of Protofrankia sp. Cas4. NCBI lineage: Bacteria > Bacillati > Actinomycetota > Actinomycetes > Frankiales > Frankiaceae > Protofrankia > Protofrankia sp. Cas4. The sequence goes on along the minus strand of NZ_CAUVXL010000229.1, from coordinate 19,608 downwards.
GCGCCACGGTCGACGGCCCCGACGCGAGCCCGGCGACGAGCCCGGCCGGCCCGGCGCCCGGTGGTGGCCAGCGGTTCGGGGTTGACGCGGCCCTGCTGGCCGCTTTGCGCGAGGGCGACTGTCTGCTCTGGACCCCCGATCCGGCTCGCGCCGTCGTACCGATACGGGTGTCATGCGACCAGTCGCATGTCGACCAGGTCACCCGGGTCATCAATCTCACCGGCCCATTCCCCGTCTGGCCCACCTGGCCGGGTTCGGATGGCCTGGCGACCGCGACCCTGACCAACTGCCCGGACGCCGCGCGGAACCTTCTCGGCAGCACCGGGATGGCCACGGACATGAAGATTGCATCGATCTATCCGGAGGAGGCGGAATGGCTGGCCGGCGCGCACGGCCTTGTCTGTACGATCCGGCCGGACGATCTGCGGCCGCGGGTGGGTCCAGTACGAGCCGTGGGCACGTCTGCCTGATGAGGGAGTAAGCTCAGCGCGCCATGTATGCGCGTCTGCTTCTTAGCTGCCGCGGCGGGGCCTGAGACAGGTCGGCTTCCTCGCCGCGGAGTTCGGTGTGCGCCGGCCACCGCAGGCTTTTCTTCCGGAAGCAGGAGCAGTAGCGCAGTGACTACCTCTCAGCAGTCTTCGGGCATGCCCATCGACAAGTACCGGCCGTTCCCACCGGTGGATCTGGCCGACCGCACCTGGCCCGCCCGCACGATCACCCACGCACCCCGGTGGTGCAGCGTGGACCTGCGAGACGGCAACCAGGCACTGATCGACCCGATGACGCCCGCGCGCAAGATGCAGATGTTCACGCTGCTGGTCCAGATGGGCTACAAGGAGATCGAGGTCGGCTTCCCCGCCGCGAGCCAGACGGACTTCGACTTCATCCGTCAGCTGGTCGAGGGCGGTCACATCCCCCCTGACGTCACCATCCAGGTACTGACCCAGGCCCGTGAGGAACTGATCGAGCGGACGATCGCGTCGCTGATCGGGGCACCCCGGGTCCTGGTGCATCTGTACAACTCGACCTCGACGCTGCAACGGCGCGTCGTGTTCGGGCTCGATCGCGAGGGCGTCACCGACATCGCCGTTCAGGGCGCGCAGTGGTGTGCCCGTTACGCGGACAAACTCCTGGGCGCAAGCGACGTCCGCTGGCAGTACAGCCCGGAGTCGTTCACCGGAACAGAGCTGGAGTACGCCCTTGAGGTGTGCGAGGCGGTCATGGACGTCTGGCAGCCGACGCCGGACCGGCCGGTGGTGCTGAACCTGCCCGCGACGGTCGAGATGTCCACGCCCAACGTCTACGCCGACCAGATCGAGTGGATGGCGCGCAACCTGACCCGCCGGGACCAGGTCGTGCTGTCCCTGCATCCGCACAACGATCGTGGCTGTGCCGTGGCCGCCGCGGAGCTCGGGGTCATGGCCGGCGCCGACCGGATCGAGGGGTGTCTGTTCGGGAACGGCGAACGCACCGGCAACGTCTGCCTGGTGACGCTCGGGTTGAACCTGTTCTCCCAGGGAATCGACCCCGAAATCGACTTCCGTGACATCGACGAGATCCGCCGCAGCGTCGAGTACTGCAACCAGATTCCGGTGCATCCCCGGCACCCCTACGGCGGTGACCTCGTCTACACCGCATTCTCCGGTTCGCATCAGGACGCCATCAAGAAGGGCTTCGAGGCGATGGACCGGACCGGGCAGCGGCGCTGGGAGGTGCCCTACCTGCCCATCGACCCGATGGACGTGGGTCGGTCGTACGAGGCTGTCATCCGGGTGAACAGCCAGTCGGGTAAGGGTGGCGTCGCCTATCTGCTGAAGGCCGAGCATTCGCTGGACCTGCCGCGCCGGCTGCAGATCGAGTTCTCCCAGGTCGTCCAGCGCCACACCGACGGCGCCGGTGGCGAGGTCACCGGCAGTCAGCTGTGGGAGATCTTCTCACGCGAGTACTTCCTCGCCGGTGACGCCGGTGACGCCGTGGACGCCCCGTTGGAGCTGCTGGGTTCCCGGACCACCGCGGCGCACGGTGAACGCGACGAGGTGAACGTTTCGGTGCGCATCCACGGCGGTGAAGAGGTCATCAGCGGTGCCGGCAACGGTCCGATCGACGCGTTCGTGACCGCTCTCGCCGAACGGGACATCCGGGTTCGGGTGCTGGATTACCACGAGCACGCCCTGGGCTCGGGTGCCGACGCCCGCGCCGCCGCCTATCTGGAGGTGGCTGTCGGGGATGCGGCTGCGGGGGAGAGGGTGTACTGGGGCGTCGGGATCGACCCCAACATCGTCACAGCCTCGCTGCGGGCGGTGGTGAGCGCGGTCAACCGGGCCGCGCGGGTCCGGCGCATCGTCACCGGACCCTGAACGGCACGTCTGCGGATCCGGGCTGCGATGTCTGCGTGGGCGCCTGCGTGGGTTGCCGCGGAATCAGACCCGCCGCCGTCCGCGGGTTCGGATACGGCCCGGCCAGCTCGGCGAGGCGCAGGAGCAGGCGCTCGACCCGGACCAGGCCGACGGGGCGCCCCATCTCGGTGACGACGACAACCGGGTCGAAGCGGTGGTCCGGCGTGCGGTTCATCGCGCGGCGGGCCACCTCGGCGACATGTTCGTCGGGCCGGGCGTACATGCTGGTCGCGACACCCGGGGTGAGCGCGGTGCCGGTGCGCCAGTCGTTGCAGCTGCCGGCACCAGCACCCGCCCCGGCGGCGCCGATTCGGGGCCGGGACACCACGTCGAGCCGGCGGGTGGCCGCCGTTGGAACACCGCGGGTCGCCGCCGCGGCGACAGTGCGGCGCTGGTCAGGCCCGTGGGGGACGCGGGGGACGCGGGGCACCGGTACCCGCTCGAGCAGGCTGCCCACGCCGTCGCCGCGCGCAGTGCGCTGGGCGAGCAGCCGGATGCGCCGGGATATCGCCGGGTCGAGGCGCTGCCAGGTCGCCGCCGGCCGGCCGAGATGCCATCCCTGTCCGAACGGGATGCCGAGCCCCACGAGCATCGCCAGCTCCTCGTCACCTTCGACTCCCTCGGCGATCACCCAGGCGTCGAGCCGGCTGGCGAAGACGTTGACGAGCTCGGTCAACGTCCGCCTGACCTGGTCGACGTTGGCGCGGGCGACGAGATCCCGATCGAGTTTGACCAGCTCGGGGCGGATCCGCGCGAGCTGACGCAGGCCCGCGTAGCCGGACCCGACGTCGTCCATGGCGATGAAACCGCCGCGGGCGCGCAACGCCTGGGTGGTGGCGATGATCTCGGGTGCCTGCTCGGTGCTGACCGCCTCGTTGAGCTCCATGACCAGCCCGCTCAGGTCGGCGTTGAGCCAGACCTCGGCAACGTCCGGGGTGGTCAGCAGATGCGGCATGACATTGACGGTGAGAAAGCAGTTGGGTGGGAGCCGGTCGCGCGCCGCGAGCGCCTCCCGGAGAACCCTGGCCTCGAACCGTGCGGCGACCCCGGCCCGATCGGCGGCGGCGAACCACAGGTCGGGCGATGGCGCCGCGCTCGCTCCGAACCGCGCGAGCGCCTCGTAACCGGCGATGACACCGCGACGGAGGTCGACGATCGGCTGGAAGACGACCCGCGGCTGACCGGGATCGGCCAGGGCCCGGCGCAGCGCGTCGGACCAGCCGCCTGTGCTGTCGGTCGCCCTGTCGGTCGCACTGTCGGTATCGGGGAGGCTCGTGGATGGGATTTCTTCGAGGATCATGCGCCGTTCACCCCTTTGTGTCGTCGCATGCTGTATCGGTTCGTCGGTGTGAGGTTCCTATCATCGTTACTCACGCAACGTACCGTCGTCTGACCGGTTGTGACATGTGATCGGTGGACTGTATGTGATGATCATGATTATGTCCGACGTGTCATCCTGCGTGTCGCGAAGTGTCTTCCCTGCTCAGGGGCACACTGCTCGGCAGTCGGGGGTCACCGCCGGGTCGGTGAGCAGCGGTGGGAGAGGTGGGGTCCGGGCGGGCCCCGACCAGTGGCGGCGGGGGGTGACGATGCCGGTTCACGGTGCCGGTTTACAGTCGCGCCCATGAGGCTTGCGGTTATCGGCGGGGACGGCATCGGACCAGAGGTTGTCGCGGAGGGGCTGCGCGTTCTGCGCGTCGTCGAGCCCAAGGTGGAGACGACCGACTATGACCTGGGCGCGCGCCGCTGGCACGCCACCGGCGAGACCCTGCCCGATTCGGTGCTCGACGAACTGCGTGAGCACGACGCCATCCTGCTCGGGGCCGTCGGTGACCCCACTGTGCCCAGCGGTGTGCTGGAACGCGGGTTGCTCCTGCGGTTGCGTTTTGAGCTCGACCACTATGTGAACCTGCGCCCGGTGCGGCTCTACCCGGGTGTCACCACGCCGCTGGCCGGCGAGCCGGACATCGACATGGTGGTGGTGCGGGAGGGAACCGAGGGCCCGTATGTGGGTGCCGGCGGCACGCTGCGTCGTGGCACACCCTTCGAGGTGGCCACCGAGGAGAGCATCAACACCCGTTACGGTGTCGAACGCGTTGTCCGCGACGCGTTTCGCCGGGCCCAGGCCCGCCCCCGCCGGCGGCTGACGCTTGTCCACAAGACCAACGTCCTGACCAGGGCCGGCGACCTGTGGCTGCGTACGGTCGCCGATGTCGCCGGCGAGTTCGCCGAGGTGGCGGTCGACTACCAGCATGTGGACGCCGCGTCGATGTTCTTCGTCACCGATCCGGGACGTTTCGACGTCGTGGTGACCGACAACATGTTCGGCGACATCCTCACCGACATCGGCGCTGCGATCACCGGGGGTATCGGGCTGGCGGCCAGCGGCAACCTCGACCCGTCCGGGGCGCACCCGAGCATGTTCGAACCGGTGCACGGCAGCGCTCCCGACATCGCCGGGCAGGGGATCGCGGACCCGACGGCCACCGTGATGTCCGTCGCGATGTTGCTGGAACACCTGGGCCGTGTCGACGACGCGGCCCGGGTCGAGGCCGCGGTCGCCGCGGCGCTGGCCGACCGGTCCCGGCGGGCCGCCGGTCACGCGGGCCCGGCGCCCACCCGTGCGGTCGGCGAGGACCTGGCGGCCCGGGTCGCCGGGTAAGAACCCCTGGAGGCAGCGGTCCCCGGAGCAGCGTCCGGGCCAAAGGGCGCGCGACGATCGTCAGATCGCGCGCCCGGAGGCCGAAGTCCCCGGAGCAGCGTCCGGGCGCTATCCTCGGAAGGGCCGTAGATCCGGTACGACGGCAGCCGACGGGGCCTGACCACGGCGAAGATCGGCACGATCGTCACTTGTCCGGTCGCTCTAAGTTCCGTCGCCCACGCCTGGAGTCACACATGGCCATTACACCGACGTCAAAGATCTGGATGAGCGGTCAGTTCGTCGACTGGGACGATGCCCGCATCCACGTCCTCAACCCGACCCTCCACTATGGCTGGGGCGTCTTCGAGGGCATCCGGGCCTACTCCACCGCGCACGGCAGCGCCGTGTTCCGGCTGACCGACCATGTCGCGAGGCTGTATCGCAGCGCCAAGATTTACATGATGGAGCCGCAGTACAGCCAGGCGGAACTGATTGCGGCGATCAAGGAGACGGTCGCGATCAACGAGATCGACGCCTGCTACATCCGGCCGCTGGTCTACCTCGGATATGGCGAGATGGGCCTGAACCCGCTGCCGTCCTCGATCGAGGTGATGATCGCGGTTTGGCCGTGGGGCGCCTATCTGGGTGATGACGCCGGCGAGAAGGGCGTCCGGGCCACCGTCTCGACCTGGCGTCGCAATGACAACAACATCATCCCGCCGGCGGCCAAGGCGTCCGGGCAGTACCTCAACTCGTCGCTCGCCAAGGTCGCGGCGCTCAAGGCCGGTTATGACGAGGCCATTCTGACCAGCCCCAACGGACATATCGCCGATGGATCGGGTGAGAACGTCTTCATCGTCGCGGGCGGAATGGTGATCACGCCGCCGCTCAGCGATGGTCCGCTCGGTGGCATCACCCGGGCGTCGATCATGCAGATCGCCGCCGACCAGGGCTACGAGGTCCGCGAACAGCACATCGTGCGCACCGACCTGTATCTGGCGGACGAGGCCTTCTTCACCGGGACCGCGGCCGAGATGGTGCCGATCGTGGAGATCGACGACCGATCGGTCGGAACGGGCCGACCTGGGCCGATCACCCGCGAACTGTTGGAGCTGTTCCACCAGGCGACCCGCGGGGAACTCGACCGCTACAAGATCTGGAACGAACGCGTCCACGACGCCTGAGGTCCGCCACCCGCCACCTGCCACCCAGCGCCCGAGTCTCGCCACGCTGAACACCCGATGGTCTGGTCATCAGCCTCCGCTGCGCCTAACGTCTCCTGTCACGTTCTCGTTTGACACGTGCACAAGTTCCAGGGAGACCGTGATGCGGGTTTGCGACGGAATGAGCGCTCTGGTTCTGATGATCGGGCCTGAGCATACCCTGCGTCAGGCGGCGCGGCTTATGGCCGCCCGGAAGGTCGGTGCGGCCATTGTGCACGACGTCGATGGCCAGGGATATGGGATTCTCACCGAACGTGATGTTCTGATGTCCGTGGCGGCGGGCCAGAACCCCGATGCCGAGCGGGCCGGCGATCACATCACCCGTGACGTCGTGTTTGCCGATCCCGACTGGTCCCTGGATGAAGCGGCCGCGGCAATGCTGCGTGGCGGATTCCGGCACCTGATCGTCTGTGCGGGCGGTGAGGTGGCCGGAGTGCTGTCCATGCGAGATGTTGTGCGTTGCTGGAGTGTCCAGCGTTCTACTGTTTAGCTACCAGTGTTCGGCAGTTTGATCAACTGGTGCTAGCGGCAATTTTTTCGCTCCACCGGCGCACATCACTGCCAAAGTGGGGCGGCGGTCGCCCACAATTCCCGACATTGGCGCTACGGTCTCGGTGTGCAGGAGGAAGAAGCGGTCGCGCTGCTCCGAGCGACCACGTTGCTGAAGGAACTGGACGAGCCGGCTCTGGCGCGCCTGGCCGCACGCTCTGTCGTGCGCCGGTATCGCCGCGGCCAAGTTGTCTTTACTGAAGGTGATCCATCTGACACGTTGCTAGTAGTGGCCTTCGGGCGGCTGAAGGTTCTGACAACCGCCGACGACGGTCGCGACCACGTTCTCAACATCGCAGGCCCAGGTGACACCCTCGGCGAGCTCAACATCGTCGAGGCCGGTCCGCGCTCGGCCAGCGTCGAGGCGCTGGAGCCCAGCGAGGCGCTGGTCCTGGACCGTGCGGCCGTGTGGGAGCTGGTGCGGGAGCGGCCGGCCGTCGCCGAGCAGCTCATCCGAGCGCTGGTCGCCCACGTCCGCCGCCTGACCGGGGCAAACGCAGACCTGGTCTTCCTCGACCTGCCCCGGCGGGTCGCCAAGCTGCTGCTGTTGCGGATGCGGGAGTCCGGACGTCCGCTGATCGAGCTGGGCCTGACCCAGACCGAGATCGCATCCCTGCTCGGTGGCTCGCGCCAGTCGGTCAACCAGGCCCTGCGGGACTTCGAGAAGCGGAACTGGATTCTGGCCGAAGGACAGACGATCACCATCCTCCAGGTTGAGCGCCTGCGCCGCTTTGCCGGCGACTGATGTCGGCAGGGTCTCGGCAGGGTCTCGGCAGGGTCTCGGCAGGGTAAAAATCTGACCGTAGGGCCGGCGACGCCGTAAAGTGGGCGGTCGGCGGTGAACCTGCCCTCGTCGCGCGTACCGGCTGCTCACCCATGCCGCCGGACGCGTGACACCCAGAGTGGCCAGGGCAGTGGCCCGCCAGAGACCCGGGGACTTCGGCCTCCGGCGATGCGAGAAGAACCACGATCGCATCGCCTTTGGCCCTTTAGATCCGCCAGTGAGAGGCGCGTTGTGCTTCCAGACGACCCAGGCTCCTTCCACGTCTATGACACGACGCTGCGTGATGGGACCCAGCAGGAGGGCCTGTCACTGTCGGTCGGCGACAAGCTCGCCATAGCCCGCCACCTCGACGACATTGGCGTGGGTTTCATCGAGGGCGGCTGGCCCGGGTCGAACCCCAAGGACGCCGAGTTCTTCCGCCGCGCCGCTACCGAGCTCCGTCTGGACCACGCCACTCTCACCGCGTTCGGCGCCACCCGCCGTGCCGGGCGCACAGCCGCCGACGACCCCCAGGTCGCAGCCTTGCGCGACGCCGGAACCGACGTCGTCTGCCTGGTCGCGAAAGCCGACCGCCGGCACGTCGAGCGGGCCCTGCGCACCACGCTCGCCGAGAACCTGGCGATGATCCGGGACACGGTGACGCATCTGCGTACCGAAGGTAAGCGGGTGTTCGTCGACGCCGAGCATTTCTTCGACGGCCACCGGGCCGATGCTGATTACGCCCTGGAGATGGTCCGGGTTGCCGCCGATGCCGGTGCCGAGGTCGTCGTCCTCTGCGACACCAACGGCGGCATGCTGCCGACCCGGATCGGTGAGGTTGTCGCCGCCGTGCGCGACGCAACCGGTGCGCGCCTGGGTATCCACTGCCACAACGACACCGCCTGCGCGGTCGCGAACACTCTCATCGCGGTCGAGGCCGGGGTCACTCACGTCCAGGGGACCGCCAACGGCTACGGCGAGCGGTGCGGCAACGCCGACCTGTTCAGCGTGGTCGCCGGGTTGGAGACCAAGTTCGGGCGTCCGGTGCTGCCCACCGGGAAACTGCGCGAGCTGGTGCGGGTCTCGCACGCCATCGACGAGATCACCAACCTGGCCCCTTACAGCCACCGCGCGTATGTCGGTGCGAGCGCGTTCGCGCACAAGGCCGGGCTGCACGCGAGCGCGGTCAAGGTCGACCCGGACATGTACCAGCACATCGATCCGGCCGTGGTCGGCAACGACATGCGGATGCTGGTCTCGGAGCTCGCGGGCCGCGCCACGATCGAACTCAAGGGCCGGGAACTGGGGCTGGACCTGTCCGGTCAGCGCGAGGCCCTCGGGCGGGTCGTCGATCTGGTCAAGGAGCGGGAAGCCGCCGGTTACGCCTACGAGGCGGCGGAGGCATCCTTCGAACTGCTGCTGCGCGACGAGATCGAAGGCGAGCGGCGCTATTTCACCCTCGAGTCGTGGCGCGTGATCGTCGAGCGGCGGCCCGACGGGGAGGTCGTGAGCGAGGCGACCGTCAAAGTGGTCTCCCGCGGCGTGCGGCACGTGTCCACGGCCGAGGGCAACGGCCCGGTCAACGCCCTTGACCGGGCGTTGCGGGAGGCGTTGGAGAAGGGCTACCCGGGCCTGGCAGACCTCGACCTCGTCGACTACAAGGTGCGCATCCTCGACGGCAGGTCCGGTACGGGCGCGGTGACCCGGGTACTGGTGGAGACCAGCGACGGCCGCGACCGGTGGGACACGATCGGCGTGGACGAGAACATCATTGCCGCGTCCTGGGAGGCGCTGGCGGACGCCGTCACCTACGGTCTGCGCCGCCAGGGCGAAGGCGTCGAGCGCGAAGGCGTCGAGACTGATGGTGCCGCGCGCGAAGCGTGACCGGTGGCATGAGTAACGGTATGTCAGGTTCTGGCACACGTCGAGGATGAACATCCTGAAGGTCATGAATTATTAGCATGGGTCCCGTCCGATCATGATGTGATCGTTTCGGGAGAAGGTACCTGTGTCGCGGCAAGGTTCTGTGCGTCGGCGTCCGGCCCCACGGTTGGTTGATCCGAAGATCCCCGGCATGGTAGCCGCCATCCTCCTTGTCGCCTGCATCACGGCGGCGCCCCAGCCGTCAACACCGGGGCCGCACCACGATGATCGCGGTCCGGTTGCCGGGCGGCCGGCGCCAGAAGGAGATCGTCGGCTGCCCGTCGTCGGGGAATCGGTCATCGGCGCGGTGGCCGGGGGCGCGGACGCCGACCGGCTCGTCGCCTCGGTGACTGTGCTGCCCGACTCGGCCCGACCAGCCGCCTCGGTAGCCGACGTGTCCGCGCAGACAGTGTCCGCACCGACCACGCCCACGCCCGCGCCGGGTGCCGGTCCGAGCGGGGCCGCGACCACCGGGGCGGGTGGAAGCAGCGCGGCGATCCCCAGCCGGATGCTGAGCGCCTATCGGACGGCGGCGCTCCGAATCAACCTCGAGCGGCCGGGATGTAACCTACCGTGGTCGGTGCTGGCGGGAATCGGCCGGGTCGAGTCGAATCACGCCGCCGGCCGGCAGATCAGCGCGGACGGGACGGTCACCCCGACAATTCTCGGGCCGCGTCTCGACGGCTCCGCCGGCACTGCGCTGATCGCGGACACCGATCACGGAATGCTCGACCACGACACCGACTTCGACCGGGCGGTCGGCCCGATGCAGTTCATCCCGTCGACATGGCGGTGGGCCGGGCGGGACGCCGACGGCGACGGTACGGCATCCCCGGACAACATCGGCGACGCGACACTCGCCGCCGCGGGCTACCTGTGCCGCTCTGGTGACCTCAGCGTGCCCGAACGGCTGACCGCGGCGGTATACAGGTACAACCCGTCGGATGACTATGTCCGCACCGTGCTCGCCTGGGCTGATGAGTATGCGGGCGCGGACGATTCCGGCGCCGCCGATGCAGGCCCGGACAATGCAGGCACGGGCAATGCGGTGCTGGCCAGCGCGGTGACCACAGCGGACCCGGGCGTGGCCCCGGCCGCTACCCCGACCCCGAGCCCAGCGCCGAGCCCGACGCCGGCCGCTACCCCGACCCCGACCCCGACTGGCACACCGACTTCTACGCCCACCGCTACCTCTACGCCGAGCCCGGCTGGCAGCGCGTCGCCGGAGCCGTCCGGCCCGAGTGTGGATGGCCCGCAAGCCCAGCCGCTGGGCGTCGTGCCCGGTGGCGTCGTCCCCGGTGGCGTCGTACCCGATGACGTTGTCATCGGGGAAGTCGTCACCGGGAAACTGGACCCGGCCACCTTGGTGAGTAGAGCGACTACTTAGTGCGCTTATGATCCCCCTGTCTGCCGACAGCAGGGGGATGGCGTGGGGGATGACACCGGCACTGGCGTGGGCAGCGGCAGTGGTGACGATGAGCGTGCAGCGACGGATCGTCCGCCGCGGGTGTTTCTCTCCTACGCGCACGAGTCGCCCGAACACGAGAACGCCGTCCGCGATCTGTGGATCTTTCTGAGATCCCGGGAGATCGACGCGAAGCTCGACAAGGCGGCGGCCGAACGCCGGCAGGACTGGCCGCTGTGGATGCTCACCGAGGTCCGTGCGGCCGACTACGTGCTGATCCTCGCGTCGCCGCAGTACCGCCGCCGTAGCGAGGGCGAAGCCGCCGCGGATGAGGGCCGCGGGGTGCAGTTCGAGGCGGCGTTGATCCGCGAGGAGGTGTACCGCGACCGGCCGGCCGCGATGGCGAAGTTCCTGCCGGTGCTGCTGCCCGGCCGCTCGGTCGAGGACATCCCGGTGTGGCTCGGCCCGTACGCGACGACCCACTACCCGATCGCGGAGATCTCCGACACCGGTGCCGGGATGGAGACGCTGCTGCGCGTCCTGACCGGCCAGCCGTTCGAGATCGAGCCACCGCTCGGGACGCGCCCCGTTCTGCCTCCCCGTGACGTCGTCCTGCCCGGGGCACCACCGCAGGCCGGTTCGCGGGCAGGCGCAAGCGGTCAGGACGGGTCACGCCTGGGTTCGCTCACCCATGATCTCGTCCTTGCGGTGCGGCTCGCCGACGGCTGGTTGACTACCCGGGTGCTGCTCGCCGGCACGCTGCTGGGGGAGCGCACCGCGGCCCTGCCGGTCGGGCTCGACACGGTGTGGACGGCACAGCCCACGGATGCGGCGGCGGCGGACGCGCACCTGTCCCAGGCCGGTCATCGGTTGCGGGACGTGCTGTTCGACGCCGACACCTCGCGGCACATCACCGAGCTGATCGACGGCTCGCCGTTCGGGGCGGTCGTGGACATCGTGGTGGAGGCCGAGGGCACGGCGCTCGCCCTGCCCTACGAGCTGCTGCGGATGGCCGGTGGAAGGCTGCTCGCCACCATGCCCGGGGTGCGGCTCACCCGCCGGGTCGCCGGGTTGAACCGGGTTGCGACTGCGCCGCTGCCGGGTCCGCTGAAGATCCTCGTCGCGGTGGCGGCGCCGGAGGAGACCCGGACGCAGAACGCCCCGCTCGACGTCGAGGCGGAGATGCAGGCGATCATCGACGCGGTCCGCCCGGTGGCCGGTTCCGGGGCCGCGCAGGTCACGATCCTCGAGGTCGCCGGCCTGACGGAGATCTCCGACGCGCTGGGCGGCCGGAACCCCGGTGACGGCGACACCGAGGCCAGGGACCCCGGTGACAGGGACAGCTATCACGTGCTGCACCTGTCCGCGCACGGCACGGCATCCTCGGTGGAGCTGGAGGACGAGGACGGCAACCCGGTCCCGATCCAGGCAGCGGAGTTGGTGGACGCGATCAAGGGCGCATCCCGGCCGCTGCCGCTGATCGTGCTGTCGTCCTGCTCGGGTGCGGCCGGCGGCACCGAGGGTCTGGCGCAGACCCTGGTCCGCCGCGGTGCCGACCGGGTGGTGGCCATGCAGACGACCGTCACCGACCGTTACGCAACCGACCTGGCCAGGGTCTTCTACACGGAGCTGGCCTCCGGCCGCGCCGTGTCGGTGGCGGCGGCCCTTGCCGAGGCCCGTCGCCAGGTGGACGCCGATCGCCGGGCGAGCGCGCGGGCCACCGGCCGGCTCGCGCCTCCCGAGTACGCCACCGCGACGCTGCTGGCCGCGGCCGGCGATCCGCCGTTGCTCGATGCGACCGCCGACACGTGCCCGCTGACCCGCCCGTTTGCCGCGCCGGCCGGGGGCAGCGTTCGCGAGCTGGCCATGGGTGATCTGGTCGGGCGCCGCAGGGAGGTCCGCACCGCGCTCGCGGTGTTGCGGGGAAGTACGGTCGCCGTCACGCGTTGGGGCGCGGTTGCCGGCGTGGTGCTGACCGGGCCCGGCGGGATCGGCAAGACAGCGGTTGCCGGGCGGGTAATGGCCCGGCTGCGGGCTGAGGGCTGGGCGGTGGCGGTGCATGTCGGCCGGTGGAACCCGCCGTCGCTGATCGCCGCGACCGCGCAGGCGCTGCGTGGCATCCCGGTCCCGGAGCTGGTCGAGGCGCGGACCGCCCTCACCGACTCCCGTCACGAGGATACGGACAAGATCGCGCGGATTCGGGAACTGCTGGGCGAACACCGCCTGCTGCTGCTGTTCGACGACTTCGAGCAGAACCTCACCGAGGACGGTCGGCGCTTCGCCGACCCGGGCTTCGCCGAGGTGTTCGCAGACCTGGCTCGGGCCGGTGGCGCAGGTGGCCCTGGCAGTCCGGGTGGCGCAGGCCGTCTGCTCGTGACGTGTCGATATCCCCTGCCGAGCCGTACCGTCCCGTTTCATCGGGTGGATGTCGGGCCCCTCAGCGGCTCCGAGCTGGGTCGCCTGCTGCTGCGGCTACCGAGCCTGCGGGCGCTGGGTGACGACGACCGGCGCACGTTGACCCGGACGATCGGCGGTCATCCGCGGCTGTTGGAGTTCGTCGACGCCTTGCTGCGCAACGGCGCGGCAAACCTGCTGGAGGTTACCGAGAAGATCGGCGATCTGGCCGACAGGCTTGGCATCGACCTGCTTGATGATCGCACCTTCGGCGAGGCGGTGGATGATGCCCTTCTGCTCGGCAGCCGGGACATCGTCCTGGAGCTGCTGCTCGCGACCGTGACGGCGGACGAGCGTGCACTTCTCCTGCAGGCGGCGGTGTCCAGCGTCCCGATGTCCGTCGACGATCTCGCGTTCGCGTGGCAGGGGGCCGAGCCCGACCGGGCCCGACACCGGATGGTCGCAGCCGCCGTCCGGCGGCTCGCGGACCGGACGCTGCTGCTGCGCCTCGACGGTGATGTGCTCGTCCACCCGTGGATCGCCCACTGGCTGGCTGACGTCGAGCCCGAGACGCGGATGGAGCGACACGGCAGAGCCGAGCGGATGCGGCTGGCCCGGCTTGAGGCGGGGCGCGGCGACTTCGCGGATCTGGTCGAGGTGGCCCGCCACCTTGCCGCCCAGCGGCGTTTCGATGACGTCGTCGCCCAGGCGCTGCGCTTCACGGGCATGCTCGCGGGGGAGTCGTCGGTCGCCGCGCTGCTGGGCGAGATCGGGCCGATGGTGCCCGCCGACAGTCGGGGGTTCCTTGAGCTTGTCGAGCGGGAGCTCACCGCCCTGCTCAACACCGGCGGCACCGCGGCGGCCCGGGATCGCGGCAGCGCCATGGTTGCCTCCGCCCG
>NZ_CAUVXL010000229.1:0-4992 GCF_963555915.1 Protofrankia sp. Cas4 | reverse complement strand
CAACAGGCTCGCTGATATAGCGATGAGGTTGGGAGAGGCTGATCAGGCTCGTGGATATTATGAACAGGATCTGGCGATCGCCAGGCGCCTTGCCGAGGCTGATCCGGTCAATATCGGCAAGCAGCGGGACGTCATTATCTCACTCCGCCAGCTGGGCCAACTTCTATCCGGCACGGGCGACCGCGAACGCGGCGAGGCGATCCTGAACGAGGCGATAGAGATTGCGCGACAGATCGGATTCGACCTCGGTCTTCCCGAGGACACGGCCCACAGCGACCAGCCGGATCGGCGCCGACGTTGGCCTTTTGGCCGGCGTAGACCATAGTAATCAAGAAGATGTTTCGGGTGGGTGGCTAACCGAGGTAGGGATCGGTCGCGGTGAGAGCGTGGTTGAGCCGAAGCATGATCGCGGGGTGGATTGTGAATCCGGCGATATCTGCTGGTTCTACCCAGAGGACTTCGGATGCCTCGTCGGTTGTGGTGAGGTTGCCGCCGGTCGGAATAGCGCGGAAGCAGACGTTGATGGGTTGGCGGACTTCGCCGTCCGAATATCGGATAACGTGCCTGGGGTCGCTGAAGATGCCGACGAGGCCGGTGATATCGATGTCCAGGCCGGTCTCCTCGCGTGTCTCGCGGACGGCAGCGGCGGCAACGGTCTCGTTCTTCTTCACACCCCCTGTCGGTATTGTCCAGAGACCGTTGTCCGGGCGTCGCAGGAGGAGGACACTGCCTGCGTCGTTGCGAACAAAGGCGCTTGCGGACGCCTTTCGGCTTGTTGGCTTGGGCGCTGCCGGGTCGTCCCAGTAGTCGACGCGGCTGGGTTCGGTTTTCTGCTTCTTGTCGCTCACGATGCCCTCTTCTCAGTGGGCAGTGCGTCGCCCGACGGGCGCGCGGACGCCCATACCCGTTCGAAGGATTCGAGATAGGTGTGGAAGAAGCCGCCGTCAACCCGGCGCAGCTGTAGGCACGGCGTATAGGCGGCAAGAATACCGTACACGTGGGTATTGACAATCATTTCGTCATCGAAGCGATAGATGGAATTGTACAGCGGGGTGTCGTGGAGTCGGATCTGGACGAGGTCCGTGACGACCCGGTAATGGCTGAGAACGGCGTGCACTCGGCCGGTGACACCGCCGCCGATCTGGTGTTCGTCGTCGCGGGATGCGAGTTGCCTGCCGCTTGGGTCGCCGAGCAACAGGCGGACCCTGACGCCTGCTTCGGCCTTCTCCCGGATGGTGGGAATCCACTCCGGGTGTTCTTCGGTGAGGAACAGGCCGGCAAAGGCCAGAAGATCAACACTGCGTTCGGCCTGGCGCAGCAGATCGGTCCACAGATGGCGGGGTACGTCGCTACGGCGCGGGTAGGCGGCGACAAGTTCGACACCGGCGAGAGCACTGCGGTCGGTGGCCTCGGGCCACAGGTAGCTCTCGTCCTCGCCCAGGAGTTTCGCCACGCGGAACCGGGTGCGCGGGTAGGGGATGCCGCGCCCGGACAGCCACCGTTCGACTGATTTCGCGCTGACCTGGGCGGCTTCAGCCAATGACTCGGCGTCGAGGCCCGCTTTCAGCATCGCGCGTCTGAGCCGCTCGTTGACCATGCAGTCCAGGTTGCCATCAGGGAGCAACTAGAGACAACGACTGGCGCGAAGATGTCTGAAGATGTCCGGCCGTGTAGTAGCGATGGATCGATCACACAATGCAGTCTTCTGTCTACCGGTTCTCCCCGGAGCGACGGCAAACCCGCGGCTGACGCCGTTCCGGCCGTTCCGGGCGTTCCGGGTCGCGCGGGTGTCGTGCGTTGGTGCCTGCTCGGACCGATTCCTGATGATCTTTCGGTGTGGGAAAGGGAGAACTGGATGGATGAGTCGGCGCCGGTGTACGGCCTGGTGTCGTTCGACGGGGAAACTCGCCGCAGCGTGACTGAGATCGTGCTGGCATTCGAGAGCGCGGAGGCGGCGGACAGGTTCGCCCACAGCTCCGGGATCGGCGACTACGCGATCGGGCCTGTCGGGTTCGCGGTGAGCGTGGCGGCTCCGGCTGTCCGCTGGCGGGGCGACACCCGATGAGCGGCGAAGGCCAGCCCAGCGCGCACCGGCGATATGCGCTGGCCCTGCTGGCGGCGGACGAGGCCTACGACCGCAACCCGCAGGGTGAGCCTGTGCTGTTCGTCTCCGATCTTCGTCGGGGTCTGCTGGCGGTGCTGGCGTTGACGCCCGAGGCGCTGCTCCGATCCGGCGACGGCGTGACCGAGGGTGAGGCGCTGGCGTTCCTCGCGGGTCAGCGTGCCGCGTTGGACGCGGCCCATACGGCGCTGGCGGCGCAATGGCAGCCCGACAGGTTGCGCCGCCGTGTGCCCCGGGCCACCGCGGCCGACACGGTCGAACCGGTCGAACCGGGGCGTCTGGTGGTTGTGGACGGTGATGGCGCGGTGGTGGCCGAGTTCGACGCGGCAGCATGGGAGGTGGCGCACGCCTGGGTGCACATGAGGGTCGCCGAGCCGCTGACCCGGCGTCCCGTGTGCATTGAGGATCATCGTCATCGCCAGACCTGGCAGGTCGACGTCGACTCGTGCACGCACACCGTTTGGATGCCCGGCGAACGGACCGGTGGCCAGCGGCCGTGCCCGCTGATCATGCCGGCGCAGTGGGCCGCGGGGAGCGCAGGGGTGATTGCGCTGGTGTCCGCGCAGCCGTGAGATTGCCGCTATCCGCGGCTGACCAGCTTCTGTGTTTGTGCCTGTCGGTAGCCGGCTGCGCCGGTTGTGCGGCAGGCGGCATGTCGACCATTCCTCTCCACCCATCTTCGATCATCGAAGCTCGCGGGCCGTTCGTCATCCCGGGGGTGACGCGCGATCTTTCGAGGTTTGTGCGATCAACAAGGCCGTTTCCGGCGTACAAACCTCGAAAGATCGTCGGTGGTCGGTGGTCGGTGGTCGGTGGTCGGTGGTCGGTGGTCGGTGGCCGGTGGCCGGTGAGGCCAGCCGGTGAGGCCAGCCAGTAGGGCCCCTGCGGGGCGCGGAGGTTGTCCGAGCACCGGATGTGCCGATTCAGGTGACAGATACCCCGTGTTAGGTGAACACTCATCCGCGGTATGAGTGCAGGTCAGGGGCTTTTTGCCCGAATATGGGGGGCGTTCGTGGATCATGAGCTCGCGACTGCGGTTTCTCTGCTACGTAGGGTAACGATGGAGGATGCTGGTGCGGTCCGGGCGGCGTCGGGCCGGCTCCTGCTGGAGCGGCCCGCCGATGCCGATGCTGATGTCCTGGCCGGGATCGAGATCGAGGACCGGGTGGTCCCCGGCCCGCCGGGAGCGCCGGACGTCGCGGTCCGCATCTACCGGCCGAAGGGACCCGGTGCGCCGTGGCCCGCTTTGCTGTGGATCAACGGCGGTGGGTTTGCAAGGGGTGGCGCGGGGGGCGGCATCGAAACGGCCCACCCGGACGTCGTGCGGATCTGTGCCAGGGCCGGGGCGGTCGTGGTGGCGCCGAGGTACCGGCTGGCTCCGCAGAACCCGTTCCCGGCGGGTCTTGAGGACTGTTACGCCACCTTGCTGTGGCTGGTCGACCAGGCCGAGGTCCTCGGCATCGACCGCGACCGGGTGGTCGTCGGCGGCGCGAGCGCCGGTGGGGGGCTGGCCGCAGGCCTGGCGCTGCTCGCCCGGGACAGGGGCGGCCCGTCCCTGCGCTACCAGCTCCTGGTGATTCCCGAGCTGGACGACCGGCTGGACACCCCATCCATGATCGAATTCATTGACGCGCCCTTGTGGAACCGGCCGGACGCCATGCTGAGCTGGCGCCACTACCTGGGGCGTTCGGGTGACGCCGCACCCGGCGACGACGTGTCGCCGTACGCGGCGCCGGCCCGCGCCACCGACCTCACCGGCCTGCCACCCGCCTATGTCTCGACCGCCGAGTTCGATCCGCTGCGCGACGAGGGGATCGAATACGCCCTGGCCCTGCTGCGGGCGGGCGTGTCGGTTGAGCTGCACCAGTTCCCGGGGACGTTCCACGGGCCGAACCTGGGGCGTACGGAAGCGGTGTCCAGACGGCAGGAGCGGGAGATCCTCGACGTCCTGCGCCGCGCCCTGCACCCCGTGCGGGTCTGACCGTCGTAGCCGAACCATGATCGTGTGCACCCGTGTGCCGACCCGGCGGTGCGTGGGCCGCCAGCTTGTGCGCTCTTACCCGGCTGGCCGCAACCGCTCGCATGGACCGTGGTCACGAGTGGAAGGTTGACATCCCAGAAAGCCGCAAATCGGACGTGAGATGTACGTCTACCTTCCACTCGTGCGCAGGCAACGGCGGTGGCGGTCGTACGCGACTTCCCCCGGGGTCTGGGCCGGGGCCGAGGCCGGGGTCAGAGCAGCCGGGGTCAGTCCTCGGGGATCTCCTCCCACCACTGGCACCACCAGTCGCCGCCGACCAGGATGCGCAGCTTCGGGTGCCAGCAGTAGGTGATGTCCTTGTCGCCGTCGAGGTAGTACAGGCAGTTGTCGCACCGCTCGTCGCCGTTGGGCTTGCCGCGCAGGATTGCGTCCTCAGCGAGGTGGCCGAGCTTCACGCTCAGCTCCTCGTCGATCGGCTTCGGCTCCGGCGCGCCGACATCGTAGACGGGTGTGGTTTCGCTCACCTGGCTGCCTCCGGGCTGGGGTCTCTGGCTGGCGTCTTCGGCTGGGGCCTTCGGCTGGGGTCGCCAGGACGGGGTCTCCAAGGACGCGCGGAAAGCCTATCCGCGACGTCGTCGCGCGTGCTTCGGGGCACATCAGCCTGGAGGGCCAAAGGGCGTGCGACGATCGTCAGATCGCGCGCCCGCAGGCCGCAGTCCCCGGAGCACTAATGGCAGCCTGTACCGTCGATGGGTGCGTATCGCCAGGTTCACCGACGGGACGGAACCGGCCTTCGGGATCGTGGAAGGTGCCCTCGAGCGGGGTGAGGCCACGGTGGCCACGATCACCCCCCATCCCTTCGGTGCGTTCAGCTTCACCGGCGCGCGGC
>NZ_CAUVXL010000228.1:0-9640 GCF_963555915.1 Protofrankia sp. Cas4 | reverse complement strand
TCCCGACGTCGCGTACCTGCCCCCGCCCGCGCCCTATCCCGGGGGCGCCACCCCGCCGCCCGGCAGGGCCCCGGCGCCATCGCCGAGCCGCACGTGGTGGCCGTTCGCCGCGGCCGCTGCCGCGATCATCGTCATCCTCGCGATCGTCGTGTCGCAGCTCCTCGGCGACGGCAGCCCCGGCCCCACCACCCCGGTCGCCCAGCAATCGAACGCCACCATTCCCGGGACGACCGGCCCGACGATCACCCAGACCCCGACCGGTCGCAGAACAACCGAACCGACTCCCTCGGGAACAACCGAGTCGACTCCCCCGGCAACAACCGGCCCGGCCACACCGTCTGGCACACCGCAGGTCACCGGGACGACCAACCTCTCCTCCATCAAGCCAGTCAACAACGGTAACGTCACCGTGAGTACCGGGTCGGAGCAGGTCGGGACAACCACCTACCCGTTCAGCGTCCGTCTTGCCTGCAGTTATTACGGTGCCACCGTCACCTACAATGTCGCGGGGTATGCGTTCCTGGACGCGGTGATCGGTGTTCCCAATGACGCCACCAATGCGACGGGTAACACCACGGCCCTCACGTTCGTCAAGGACGGCTCGACCCAGCTGGGTTCACCGATCAACATCGCTCTCGGGCAGCCGCAGCAGGTTCACCTGGACCTGCAGGGCGCCCAGCAACTGGTAATCAAGTGCAGCCCCACTGTCAACACCACCCACCAGGCGACCAACATGGATATCGTTTTGGGTGACGCCACCTTCGGCCCTGGAACCTCGGTCGCGAGCAGCACGAAGTCGTCCTGACGACTGACCTGGACGGGGCGGCGCCGGCAACCCACCGGCCCGCCTCACCCACCGACGGCGCGGTGCGCGGAAGGCGGGACATGGACGCGCAGGTTCCTGCGGACCGGTGGGTCCTTGCTTATGAGTACGGACCGAGGCGGTGCCGGGTGCCGGTCGGGGGGCGGCTGCAGGTCGGGCGGACGCTGACGGTCGGCCGGGAGGCGCGGCTGCCCCTCGGGGTCGAGATCCCGAACACGCGAGTCTCCCGTGAGGCGCTCATCGTGACCGCGACCGAGTTCGGCTGGGACCTCGACGTCCGCAACCGCAACGGCGCGACCCTGCATGCCTGGGGTCAACCGCCGCAGCCAATCGCCGGGCAGGTACGGGTCACCTGGCCGCGCGCCGCCGTCCGGATCCTCACCCGCGACCTGCCGGCCGAGACGTACCACTGGGTGCTGCTGGAGGCCGACATGCTCCCGTTCCCGACGGCGGATCCGCACCCCTCCCGGGACACCACGACCGGCATGACGGCCAGCCCGCCGTCGCCGTTGCCGATGACGCCGCCGCAGGAGGAGGCCGTGCGGCTCGTCTTCGCGGACCTGCTGGCTTGGCCGCCGTCGCTGCCGGCGAAACCGCTGCAACTCAAGCAGGCCGCCCGCCTGCTGAGCATCAGCGAGCAAGGCGTGCGCGACCGGCTGGGCTGGGTCCACGACCGCGCGCTGCGGCTCGGCCTGCACCAGGAGGTCGGACTGACCGCGCCCGAATACCTCTATTTCCTCGTCAGCGCCGGTTACCTCACCCCGCCGACCGTGCAGTCCTACCGTGTGCAGCGCCCGTGGCTGGACGAGCACTGATCTCTGCCACGCGGACGGGTGGCAACCACCGGGACGTCAGGACCCGGCGGACCGTGAAGCCGACCGCCACCCTTCACTCGATCACGCATCCCAAAGGTTGCATATCCGGGGAAGATGCGCAACCATTGGGATGCGCGTCATGGACCCATGGCGTGAGTGGACGAATGGATGTGCCGCCGTGACGAAGTGGCGGGCTAATCCGTGGGCCATGCTGATCACACTGCCCCTCGGCTACTTCATGACCATGCTCGATCTGACGATCGTCAACGTAGCCGTGTTCGTGCTGGCCTTGGCGGGAGCCGGCCTAGCCCAGGCTCCAGCCGCGCTCATCGCGGCGCGGGCCAGTTCCGGGCGGCCGCCCCGGCGCCGGCCGCCGCTACCACCACCATCTGAGCGACACGCGACTCGCAACCAGATGCTTGCTCGTTCATGCTAGTCTCGCAACCATAGTGCAGCGTATATGGATGCACTGGGACTTAACGACGAGGAGAAACTGAGGATGACGACGGATACCGATCGCATTCAGGAACAGATCTTGATCTCGGCGCCGGTTGAGCGCGTGTGGAGCATCCTCACCGAGGGCCAGTTCCTCGGCAGCTGGTTTGGCAACGGGGAACCGGCCCGCGTCGACCTGCGGCCCAGCGGCCTGATCTTCTTTGACCACGGAGTACACGGCTCCCTGCCCGCCCGGATCGAGAAAGTGGACCGGCCGCGGCAGCTGTCCTACCGGTGGTCGCAGGGCGACGCCGGCACCGAGCCCACGGATGGCAATGCCACGCTGGTCGAGTTCACCCTTGACCCGGTGGCCGAGGGCACGGTCCTGCGGGTCGTGGAGAGCGGGTTCAACAGCCTAAGCGACCTCTCCGCCGAGACCGTGTATGCCCGCCGGGCCGCGAACCTTCAGAACTGGCCGGGAAAACTCGATTTCCTGCGTCTGCGGGTGGAACAATTCGTGGGATGATCGAAGAGCGAGGGCCGGTCGACGACGTGCTCTTGGCGTTGGCCGATCCGGTCCGCCAACATATTCTGCGGGTGCTGATCAACGAAGGGAACGGGACGGCCACCAAGCTGGCCGCCGAGTTGCCCGTCAGCCGTCAGGCCGTGGCCAAACACCTACAGGTCTTAGACCGGGCCGGACTGGTCACCGGCAACCGCTCCGGCCGCGAAGTCCAGTACGAGGTCCAGCCGCGCGCCCTTGATGAAGCGGCCCGGTGGATGGCCGGGATGGCCACCGAATGGCACTACCGCCTGCAGGTCATCAAGCGCCTGGCGGAGACCCAGGAGGAGTGACCCGGAACCAAAAGAAAAAGGAAAACGCCGGTCAGGACGGCGTCATCACCGCACCGGAACGAGAGCAGAAGGGCCCCGACACCAGATCGGGGCCCTTCTTCGTGTCCGCGCCGGACCTACGGGATACGGGATACGGGAGAACATCCCGCACTCATGAGACCGCCGGCCGGAGGCCGAGGTAGGTCGGCCCGGAGTACGGGACTTCCCCGTCCTCGCTCCTGCGACCGCCCGTCCGGACCGCCGGGCAGAATCCCGAGCATGATCCCAAAAATGCCGCAGATCGGGGATTGGGCCAGCTTCGAGGAGCTCGAGGCGCTCACCGGCAAGCACCTCGACGACGTGCTCACGCGAGCGCTCACCACGCCCTTCTACTCCCGGCGTCTCACCGGCCCGGTCACGGTGGACGAGTTCGACTCGCTGCCGCTCACGACCAAGGAGAACCTGGTCGAGGCGTACCCCTTCGGCCTGAAGGCGGTTCCACAGACCGAGCTGGTCAACTACTTCGAGTCCAGCTCCTCCGGCGGGCACCCCACGCCCGCCTACTACACCCGTTCCGACTGGGTCGACCTGGTGGAGCGCTACGCCCGCAAGCCGATCGGTTTTCGGCCTGCGGACGTCCTGCTCGTGGGCGGCGAGCCGTTGAGCGATGCCCGCCGGGACCGGTTGAGCGAGCTGTGGGGTACACGCACGACCCCACCAAAACTCAACACCAAGAACGATGGGTGACGACTCCCGAAGGCGACCCGCCAGACAGGCGAAGATCGAGGTGCGGCGTCAACCGCCCATGGCGGTACCGCAGGGCGGGAGGCGAAGATCCGCACGGAACAGGTCTCAATCACGCAACGCACTGAATTCTATGATCAACGTGCGGCCAGGCCGGCAACGGTCTGCGGAACGCCCTCGAACGCGCCGACCGGCGCGAGCCGACCATCCTGCCCCACCGCCCAGCCGAGAACCCGGCGGCCGTCGGTGTCGATCGCGTACAGGTAGCGGCCGTCGGAGGTGATGGCCTCGTCACGGATGCCCTTCGCATCCCTCCCGGTCGAACCCGCCACCGGTTCGAGGAGCGTGAGCCCTCCATCGTTGTCGACCTGATAGCTCGAGACCGTTCCATCACCGAAGTTCGTCACGTAGGCGAACCGCCCGTCCCTGGTCACGGCGGCCCAGCAGACCTCGCTACGGGTGTCGCCGACCGAACCACTCACCGCAGCGAGCCGGCCCGCGCCCGCCACGGCATACGAGGAAGCCGCCGCGGCACCGGCCTCACCACCGAAGGCCTCAGTCACGATCATCGAGCCCTGCGGGGTGAAATCGAAGCCGTAGGGAGTCCGCCCAGCGGCCGGGATCGTCGTGGGACCATCGGCATAGCCGCGCTCGTCGATCCGATAAGCGCTGATGCTGTTCGTCCCACGTTCGGTGACCACCAGCGTCCGGCCGTCCGGGCTGAAGGACACCTGGGCCGGATCCGCGTTGCCGGCGCTCAGGGACCTCGCCGAGCCCTCGAGCGGGGTCAGCCTCCCGTCCCGAAGGCGAAAACCACTGATGTTCGGCGTGCCGTTGTTGAGCACGTAGACGAGGTCGCCGTTCACCGCGACGCTCGTCGGCCTGGCACCACCGGAGGAGACACGATCGGAGAGCCGCAGCCTGTCGTCCTCCGCCATGAGCAGGGACAGGTCATCGCTGCCGGCGTTCGTGATCAGGAGCCACCGACCGTCGTCGCTGAGAACAACGGAACTCTGCGACGGCAGGTGCGGAGTTCCGGTTCCGCGGCCGCCGGTCTCGAAACGCCCCAACAGAGCAAGCATGCCGTCCGCGGAACGCCTGAAGGCGACAGCCTCGTTCCTGGCAACATCATTGGTCTGGACGTACACGGCAGCGCCCATCGCGCTCCGATTACCTACACGTTCAGTCATCGTTCTCCTTCGAGCTCATGGGCATCGAATTTCAGGTTCCCGATGAGCCCACATCTACCCGTACCCGGTGAGGCCACAAACCCGACGGCGGAGGAACGCGGTATCCACCGTGAAAAAGCGCAGGCCAGGACACCGGATGCCGGTACCTGCAGAAACGTGCGCCACGATGCGTCCGCCCGTCGGGGCGCTGGATCATTCCGGCACGATGCAGGATCCGCCAGACCGTAACGACCCCGACCGGATAGCCCAGCCCGACGGGCTCGCCCTGGATCCGGCGGTGACGCGAGGTGCGTACCCCAGCCCAGCCCAGCCCCGCGACGCCGCGTCCCCTGTTGCCGGTCGCTCGTAGTCCAAAGTTGGTTAGATGAAGACGATGCCGAGCGAGCCGATGACCGCCCGCGGGCGCGCGAGTCGCGAGCGG
This sequence comes from Protofrankia sp. Cas4, assembly GCF_963555915.1. Lineage (NCBI taxonomy): Bacteria > Bacillati > Actinomycetota > Actinomycetes > Frankiales > Frankiaceae > Protofrankia > Protofrankia sp. Cas4. The sequence goes on along the minus strand of NZ_CAUVXL010000228.1, from coordinate 4,378 downwards.
ATCGTCGCGCGCGTTGCGGACGTCGTCGCCGAGCACGGTGTGCGGGCGGTAAGTCTGGAGCAGGTGCTGGCCGCGGCCGGGGCGAGCAAGAGCCAGCTCTACCACTACTTCGGCGGCCGGGACCAGCTTATGGAGGCGGCGGTGGCATACCGGTGCGAGCAGGTCGTCGCGAGCCTGACGCAGGCGTTCGCCGCAGTGGCGACGATGGCGGACCTCGAGCGCGTGCTGGCGGGTTTCGTCGCCGCCTACGAGCAGGACCCGTCCGGATGCCCGATCGGGACGCTGGCCAGCGACGTCGCCGGACACCACGAGGGAGCCCGCGAACGGGTCGTCGCCGCGTTCGCCGCGTGGGAGCGGCTGTTCTCCGACGCGTTCGAGCGGATGCGGGCGGCGGGTGAGCTGCGGGCGGACGCCGCACCCGGCCAGCTCGCCACAGCCGTGCTGGCGGGTCTTGAAGGCGGCATGCTCCTGAGCGAAACCCGCCGCGACGGCACGTCGCTGCGGATCGCGGTGGACGCGGCGCTCACGTTCGCGCGCACGTTCGCCACGGTCTGACCGCCCACCGGACTGGACGGAATCGTCCAGTCCGGTCTAGCCTTCGCTGGACGATTCCGTCCAATCTGAAGGTGGTCGATGAGCGTCCCGTCCGATTCAGTCCTTGCCACCCGCCGCGGCGTACTCACGCTGGGGCTGCTGTGCACGGTCCAGTTCCTCGACATCGTCGACTCCTCGATCATGAACGTCGCGTTGCCGTCGATCCGCCGCGACCTGGGCTTCTCCCAGCAGAACCTGCAGTGGGTACTGTCCGGCTACGTCGTGACCTACGGCGGGTTCCTCCTGCTCGGCGGCCGAGCGGCGGACGTGCTCGGCCGCCGCCGCGTGCTGGTCGCGGGCACGACCGTGTTCGCGGTCTGTTCGCTGGCCGGCGGCCTCGCCACACACTCAGGGACGCTGATCGCAGCGCGGGTCGCCCAAGGCATCGGCGCGGCGCTGATGGCACCCGCCGGACTGTCGATCCTGACCACCACCTTCACCACCGGCCGTGACCGCACCCGGGCGCTCGGCGTGTGGGGCGCGATGAGCGGGCTGGGTGCCGCCGTCGGCGTGTTCCTCGGCGGCGTGCTCTCGCAGGGGCCCGGCTGGCGGTGGGTGCTCTTCGTCAACATCCCCGTCTGCGTCCTCGTCGGCGCCGCCGCGTTCCGCCTCGTTTCGGCCGAACGGGCCCGCGGGCCGCGCGCCGGCTTCGATGCCGGCGGGGCGATCCTGGTCACCGGCGGGATGCTGCTGGGCCTCTACGCGCTGGTGAAAGCGCCCGACGCCGGCTGGGTCACCGCGCACACGATCGGCGAGCTGGCATGCGCGGCCGTGCTGCTCGCCGCCTTCGCCGCCAACGAACGCCGCGTCCGCGACCCGCTGTTCCCGTTCACCCTGTTCCGCGTCCCGGGGCTGGCGGCGGCGGACGCCACCCAGCTGCTCGCCTTCGCCGGCTTCCTGTCGATGTTCTTCTTCCTCACCCTCTACATGCAGAACGTGCTCGGCTACTCCCCGATCCGCGGCGGGGCCGCCTACCTGCCCGTGACCGCCGGCATCATGCTTGCCGCGGGAGTGTCGACCCAGCTCGTCGGCCGTCTCGGAACCCGGCCGATCATCACCGGCGGTGCGCTGATCGCCGCCGGTGGGATGTACTACCTGTCCCGCGTGCCGGTCCACGGCTCGTACCTCACCGACCTGCTACCCGGCCTTCTGATCATGTCGGTGGGGCTCGGTGCCGTGTTCGTCACCGTCACCACCGCCGCCAACGCCGGTGTCCCCGCCGACCAGGCCGGGCTCGCCGCCGGCCTGCTCAACACGTCCCTGCAACTCGGCTCCGCGCTCGGGCTCGCCGTCTTCTCCGCGCTCGCCACCGCCCGCACCCACCACCTGCTCGCCGGCCACACCGCCCCGCAGCAGGCGCTCGCGTCCGGTCTTGCGCGAGCGCTGCTCGCCGGCAGCCTGTCCGTTCTCGCCGCCGCCCTGATCGCCCTGCGTGCCCCCAACATCCGCCCACAAGCCGCCCACCCCGCGCCCGCGCCCGACGCCGGCACCCGACGCCTCCTGCGCCCCGCGGCCGAACCAGCCGAATAGGCCGCACCCGGACCTACCCGCCCGCTCGCACACCGACGACGAGGACCCGTCATGACCACGACCACCACCCCGACGACCCAGACCTACCGGGTCTTCATCCGCGCCACCCCGCAGCAGATCTGGGACGCGATAACCAAACCCGAATTCAGCCCCGGCTATCTTTTCGGCGCACTGGTCGAAACCACCGGGACAGTCGGCTCACCGTTCCGCTACCACTCGCCCGACCGTACCGCCCTCTGGGGCGACGAGACCGTCCTCGACGCCGACCCGCCACACCGCCTCGTCGTCGGCTACCGCGCGCTCTACGACCCCGATCTCGCCACCGAAGCCCCCAGCCGGGTCAGCTGGCACGTCGCCTCCGAAGAAAATCGAGTCAGCCTGCTCACCGTCACCCACGACCGTCTCGAGGGCGCCCCCAAGACCGCCGCGCGCGTCGCCGACACCGGATGGATGCGCGTCCTGTCCGGCCTCAAAACCCTGCTCGAAACCGGCGAACCGCTGAACGCCGGCTGACCTGCGGCCCCCTGGGGGTTCGCCGCACCGTCCACCCCGCGGGATCCCTGCCGCGGAGGCCACGGCTACGTGCAACCGAACACCCTCATACAAATAGATCTTCGCAGATTGATCGTCTGACCGGGCGCGAGGCGATGCTGCCCGTGCTCGTCGTCGATCGGCACGAGCGATCGGGGAAGGCCGAGCCTTCGGCCAGGGATGCGGCGTACCAGCCACGCGACGGCGGAGGTGCGCGGTGACGGTGACGGTGACGGTGACGGTGACGGCAACCATCGTGGTCAGGGCGATGAGCCCGGGGAGCGCGCCGTCACCGGCCGGCCAGTCCAGCCCTGCGCCGTCAGCGGCCCAGAACACTCCAAACGAAGTGGTCAGGACACCGACCGCAAATGTGATCGTGTTTTCCGGGATGCGGGTCAGGGGCCGTACGACCGCCGCCCCGACGGCGGTCACGGTGAGCACGGCGCATCCGGCGGCGGCCGCGGTCAGCGGTGTGCGTCCGCTGGTGGCGCCGGTGGTGACGACGATGAGCCCGACCTCGAGGCCTTCCAACAGGACGGCCTTGAACGCGAGAGTGAAACCGTAGCCATCGAGGTGACCACCGACGGGTCCGGCGTCGACGGCGGCGGCCTGGTAGCGGGTGAACACGGCCTGTTCGTCGCGCAACGGTTTGCTCCCGGCGGCGCGCAGGACCGCTTTGCGTAGCCACCCGACGCCGACGGCGAGCAGCAGCACCCCGACGACCAGCCGGAGCGGAGCCAGCGGGACGCGGGCGAGCGCCGGTCCGGCCGCGGCGACCACGACCGCCAGGACCGCGGTCCCACCGGCGGTACCGAGCAACACCGGCCGCCAGCCGCGGCTGATCCCGACGGCCAGCACGATGGTGAACGCCTCCACCGCCTCGACCGTGCAGGCGAGGAACGTCGTGGCGAACAGGAGCGGCGCGTTCACCGGCCCGGCCCCGAAGGTGGCGTGTCCAGCCGGTCGGGATCGGCCGCCGCGTCGGAATCGGCCGCCGCGTTGGGATCGGCCGCCGCGTTGGGATCGGGATCGGCGGCCGGATCGTGCCGGGCGCGGTAGCGGTGCGCGGCGAACAGCCCGGCGGCGAACACCAGCAGCAGCCCGGTGGACGCCCAGCCGGCCGCCTTCTCAACCTTTGCGTAGGAGGCGCCGGCGGCGTAGCCGAGCAGGGTGAACCCGATCCCCCACAGCAGACCGCCGGCGGCGTTGAAGGCCAGGAACCGGCGGTAGGGCAGCCGGGACGCCCCGGCTAGGCCGGGCATGACCGCCCGCAGGAACGCGGTGAACCGGCCGAGGAACACCGCCCGGCCCCCACGGGTTCGCAGGTAGACACGGGCCCGGTCGATCGCCCGGTGGCGCCGGCGCAAGATCGGCAGCGCCAGGATCCGGTCACCGAAGTGCCGGCCCACCTCGTAGCCGACCGTGTCACCGCCGATCGCGGCGGCGACCACAATCGCGGCCATCCCGGGCAGGCTGACCGCATGCTGGCTGGCCAGTACCCCACCGAGCAGGACCGCGGTCTCACCGGGCAGGACGAACCCGAGAAAAACCGCGGCCTCGGCGAAGGCGAGGGCACCGATGAGGGCGTAAGCGGCCGGGCCGTGCAGGACCAGGAGATGCCCGAGCAGCCCTCCACCCGCCGCGGTGATCATGGTGGTGGCGGTCATCGCAGCCACCGGGCACACAGAACATGGATGAGGAGGGCCATGGTTAGTGGGGCCAA
>NZ_CAUVXL010000227.1:0-2912 GCF_963555915.1 Protofrankia sp. Cas4 | reverse complement strand
CGGCGACGTGCGGCTGCTGGCGCCGGTGCTGCCGAGCAAGGTGCTGTGCGTCGGCAAGAACTATGCCGACCATGCCCGGGAGATGGGCGGCGACGCCTCGCCGCAGAGCCCGTTGCTCTTCCTGAAGCCCTCGACGAGCGTGATCGGCCCCGGTGACCCGATCGTCCTTCCCCCCGACAGCGAGCGGGTCGACTACGAAGGTGAGCTTGCGATCGTCGTCGGGCGTCTGTGCCGGGATGTCCCTGTGGAGCGGGCTCTGGACGTCGTCCTCGGGTTCACCTGCGCGAACGACGTCACCGCCCGTGATCAGCAGCAGGCCGACGGTCAGTGGACCCGGGCCAAGGGGCATGACACCTTCTGCCCGGTCGGGCCGTGGATCGAGACCGATCTCGACCCGTCCGACCTGGCCATCCGCACCACCCTCGACGGCGAACTCCGGCAGGACTCCCGGACGAAGTCGCTGCTGCACGACGTCGCGTCACTGATCGCGTACATGTCGGCGGCGATGACGTTGCTGCCAGGTGACCTCCTGCTGACCGGAACGCCGGCCGGGGTGGGTCCGATGAGCCCCGGGCAGACCGTGGCCGTCACGGTCGAGGGGATCGGTACCCTCGCCAACCCGGTGACGTCCCGCTGACACCGGCTCCCGGTCCCGGCGGTTGGTCTCGGACACGCGGGCGGGCAGAGGTCCCGGCCGCTCCCCGGCTGGATGCGGTACAGTAGGCCTCGCCCGCAAGGGCAACCTTGGGGTATGGGGTAATTGGCAGCCCAACGGATTCTGGTTCCGTTAGTCTAGGTTCGAGTCCTGGTACCCCAGCGTCAGACTTTCTGCGCTGCGAAGTACAGTGTGTCTGAAGTACAGTGTGTCCGGAGTAAGAGGTGTTTGAAGTCGCGAGCAGCTGGCCCCGTCGTCTAGTGGCCTAGGACGCCGCCCTCTCAAGGCGGTAGCGCCGGTTCGAATCCGGTCGGGGCTACACCCGCACGACCTGCGCAGAAGGCTCCCTGACCAGGGCAAACCCGGTCAGGGAGCCTTCGTCGTCTGTCCGGCCGCGTCCGGCCATCCACGGTGTCCACCGGTTGGTCACGCCGAATGGGCGCCGAAGTTTTCGGCTACCCCGAGCCGGTGATCTTCTGTCGGCCTTGCGGGTGCTGGGGGTCGTTCTTGTCGGTCGGATCACGTCCAAGCGCGCTCTGTACCTGCGATCGCAACTTTGCGTCCTCTCCGTCAAGGCATTTGGCGTAGATCTTGAGAAGTACCTCGATCGAATGCCCGGCCCACTCCGCGACCTTGGTCGGTGGGATGCCAGCGTTCAACCAGGTGGACACTGCGGCATGACGAAGGTCATACGGGGTTCGGGCCAGCGGAGACGCGGCCACACCCTCGGTAAAGACTGCGACGCGGGCGCGTGCCCACACCCGCGTGACGGTGAGCGTCGGCAGGTGCTCCCGGTTGCGCTCACCGACGAACAACCGACCGGTAGGACCGGTACCGAACCGGTCGAGATGGGCGTGAAGGAGCGCGGTGAGTTCGGGCGGGCATGGAACTGGACGCACTTCGTTGATCTCCCTCTGCTTGAGCTGCCGGTCATCGCGTGCTTCGCCGGTGTTCGTCCACTCCTTCCCCGCGTAAGGCTTTGCACGAGTCAGGTGCAGTTCACCCCAACCGGTGGCCGGTAGGGCGAGATCGGGTAGCGCCAGGGCGGCGGCTTCCTCTGGGCGCATGCCGGCGAAGTAGAGGCAGCCGTAAAAGGCCACAAGACGGGGACCTGAGGGTTCCTGCTCGCGAACGGCTTGCAGCAGTGTCCGTATCTGGACGGGGTTCGCGACAACACGGCGGTCCACGGCATGGACCTGGACGACCCTTGCGGATTGTCGGCGCAGCGCCGGTAGTGGGTTGATCGCGAGCAACTTTTGATCAACGGCGAATTCGAATGCGTTGTTGAGGATCTTTCGCCAGCGGGTGACGACAGTGGGGGAGCGCTGGGTGCCGTCGAGGCAGATCGTGAGACCGTTCAGCACGCCACGCAACACGTCCGGATCGCTCAACGCTGAGACCTGCTTCGTGTGGCTGGCGATCCACTGAAGCGCGGCTCGTACCTGCTCCGGCCGGCTTGGATCATCACGACGCGGCGTGTTGAACGCCCAACGCTTCAGCGCCATCCGGAGAACCTTGTCGTCCGGCCTGCCGCGCTCGGTGACGACTAGCAACATGGTGATCATAGTGAGTGCTTCGGCGTGCGTCCGCCGTGTGGTTGCGGCGACATGCGGCCACTTCAGGTCGGTGTAGTTGCACGCGAATTCGTACCAGGACAGTCGCTCGTTGGCGCGTGCCATGGACACAGGCAGGCCGGTGACGACATAGAACGCCTCACCCTTCCGAGCGGCCGACACCAGGTCAGAACGGAAGCTTTCCGCCTGCGCTTTGTTCCGGTACGACTCCTTGAACTCATTGCCGTCCACGCTCCAACGGACGTAGTAGGTCGTGACCCGTTGCCCCTTGTAGACCTCGGTCTTCCAGATCCGAACGTTGTACGTTGTGATCATCAGGCCGTATCCTCCGACCGGGCGTTGAGCCAGGTGTCGAGGTCTGCACGACGGATGCGGAGTTTGCCGTTCGGCAAGGTGAGGCAACGCGGGGCTTTCCGCTTGGCGCGCCAGTCGTAGAAGGTTGATCGGGAGATCTGTAGTTCGATGCAGAGTTCGTCCAGGGTGAGGAACGCGCGCGACGTCCCGTCGGCCACGACGAGGCGATCAGTGGTCTTCCCGGGAGAGTTGTTCCGGCGAGGGGTGCGGGTGGGCATGCTGGGGTGGCTCCGTCCTGCTTCGGGTGGGTGGGGTGCGGTCCCGGCGGGTTGCTGGCCAGCGGTCGTCGGGGCCGCTTTTTGCGGGGGTGGTCGGGTCGTCGGGTGGTG
>NZ_CAUVXL010000226.1:0-37103 GCF_963555915.1 Protofrankia sp. Cas4 | reverse complement strand
GCGCGAGTTTGTCGCTGTGTACGGTTAACGCCCCGAAAAGCGTACGCAACAACAAACTCGCGCCGATCATGACCTGGACGGGCCGATCATGACCTGGACGGACGGTTGCGGGCGGGAGCCTTTACCGGCTTGGCATCATCGGATGACCGTGAGCCGGGGCATGGACGCGGGGTGGCGTGCCATGGCGCACTCCCGGCACCCGCAGGAGCTCGGGCCGCTGCGTCCGTGCACGATCTCGTCCAGCTGGCTGGTGGCGACGAGCCGCAGCCGCGGGCCGGTGGCCTCGGCCGGGGCGTTCGCAAGGGCGCCCGGTTGGGTGACGGTGACGGTGACGGTGACGGGCATGAGGGCGCTGGCCGGGCCGGAGCAGGTCAGGTCCGGGGTGAGGGCAGTCAGGGGGGTCGCGGTCAGGGTCACGGGGGGCACGGTGTCCTCCTCCTGGGTGGCCGTCCGAAGGCCACCTTGCGGACCACAGGGTGTCGAAGCGGGAGCCTACGGCGCCATCGCCTCTTTGAGCCTGTTACTGCCTGGTAAAGATGGTCTAGTCACGGGTGGGCATGCTTGCCATGTCACACCATCCTTGACGGCCATGGTGCGCCTGGTGTCGATCGGTAGAGGATGACTCGGATGTCCTCCGCGGCCCCTATTCCCGACCGGGCCCGGCGCCGCCACGGCAGTGCGCGCGCCGGCCGCCTCCGCCATACCGAGCGGACGCCTCCCGGCCATCGACCCGCCGCCGAGTTCATGCTTCCTGCAGAGAAGCTCGGCGGGCAGACCTTGCGCTGGGTTCCGCACGGGCGGGGCCTGCCCACAGAGGACTGGGTCGCCCGCCACCGACTGCTGGTCTGGATCCTCGCCATCCATCTGCCGATCATCGTCGGCTGTGCCTCATATGAGAAGTTCGGTGTCTGGCAGGGGCTCGTGTCGGCCGGCCCGGCGGCGCTGCTGCTCGGCGCGGCCGCACTGCCGGGTATCCGCCGGTTGCGCGCGCTGGCCACCAGCCTCGGCCTGCTGTGCAGCTCGGTGGTGCTGGTCCACATCTCGCATGGACAGTCCGAAATGCACTACCACTTTTTCGTGGTCGTCGCGTTGATAGCCCTATACGAGGACTGGGCGGTCTATCTGCTGGCAATCGCGTTCGTGTTCCTCGCCAACGGCGCGGTCGGCGACCAGATCATCTCCTATCGGCATGCAGACTCCCCGTGGACCTTCGCCGCGATCAGCGCCGCATTCATCTGCGCGTTGGCGGGCGCTCAAGTGATCTTCTGGTATTTCAACGAGCAGTCCCGGCGCCGGGCCGAGCACTATCGGGCGCAGCTCTACGAGGGTCAGCAGAGCCTGATGGCTCGTCTGGAGGAGACTGACCGCATCCGAAGCGATCTTGTTGCGACGGTCTCCCACGAGTTTCGGACGCCCCTGACCGGCATCCGCGGAACCCTGCTCACGATCAAACGTCGGCGTGACCGGATGTCGCCGGCGCAGCTCGACGACATGCTCGACTCGGCTGTCAACTACTCCGACCGGCTGTCCCGGTTGCTGGAGAACATGCTCACCGCGGCAACCGCGACCGGCACGGAGGAGAACACCGTCGCGGACCTTCCCGAGGTCGTGAACGAAGTGCTGGCGACGCTGGCCTACTCACCGACCACCGCGGCGAACGTCAGCGTCGACCTGCCGCCCCAGCTGTCGGTGCGCATGGCCCGCCAGGCGTTGCACCAGGTGGTCGCCAACCTGGTCGACAACGCGCTGGTGCACTCCTGGCCCGGAGCGCCCGTCCGGCTCATCGCGGGTCGGGTCGGCGATGAGGTGGTACTGCGGGTCCGCAACCCCGGTCCCGACCTCGACCCGGCCACGATCCGCCAGCTCTTCGAGCCGTTCACCCAACGGGACGGGACGGCGACCCGTGAGATCGACGGCGCCGGAATGGGCCTCTACGTCGTCCGGCGGCTCGTCGAGGTCCACGGGGGACGGTTGCGCATGGCCTCCGAGGATGGGGAGATCATCGTCGAGGTCGACATGTGGGCGGCGCTGCCGCGGTCATCGACCGCGGCGTCGCAGTCGGGACCGGGTACCCAGCCGGGTTTCGGCAGCGGCGGCGGTAACGGCAGTGGCGGCAGTAACGGCAGTGGTAGCAGTAACGGCAGTGGTAGCGGTAACGGCAGTGGCGGCGGTAGCGGTAGCGCTGGTCGGGCAGCGCTCGCCGGTGGCGGTCGGGCGGCGCTGGGTGGTCCGCAACACACCCTGCCAGTGCCGCGGGGCCTGGACGGGGAGTCACGGCCCGGATTTGCGACCGCGCCGGTCCGGCCGAGCCGCTCGCTACCGATCGACCGGTCCGGATGATCAGCAGCTGGCCGTCTGCAGTCGCAGGTTGACAAATTGCTTCAGGCTGTAACTGGTGTCCTCAGGCGGCGACTGGAGGACCACGGTACCGACCCTGATCGACTTCAGGCACTCGTACGTGTACGAGATGTTGGTAAACCCGATCGTCTGGAGAGTATCCACGGCGTCACGGAGCATCATCCCTACAACGATGGGAACGGTCGCGCAGTCGGCGGCCTGCAGTTTCAGACTCACCGGGGAGGTCGTGGCGATCCGACTACCCGCAGACGGCTCCTGGCTCACCACGTTGTCGATGTTGGGTGACCGGTAGCAGTCGTACTGGTGAGGGATGTTGGTGAAGCCGGCCTTTCGCAGCGCCGCCGAGGCATCGGCCAGCACCATGTTGCGCACGTCCGGCACTGGCGCGCGTGGGGGGTCCGCCGGCGACGGCGTCGGCGTCAGCGCCAGCGTCGGGTCCGCGGAGGCCGCACCGGCTGGCAGCGCGGCTGCGGAAGCCACCGCGGAAGCCACCGCGGACGGCACCACGGAAGCCACTACGGATGCCGCCGTGGACGCCGGCCCGGCCGGGCCACGATCGTCCCCGCCGAGGCCGGCGGCAAGCGTCCACGAGCCGAGGCCCACGAGCACGGCCCCTACGACACCCGCCGTGAGCAGCGCGCGGCCGCGTCCGAACCTCGTACTGCGGCCATCCGTCCACGCGACCGCGACGGGCACCGGCCGCGGCGCCCGCCTGCCAGCCATCCGGACGGGTTCGGATTCGTACCCGTCGGTCAGGTGGATGGCGGTCGAAGGCAGCTCGGGGATGAATGGTTTCGCCCGGTGTGCCCGGCCCGTCGGCGCCGGGGCCAGCGCCAGCGCCAGGGCCGTGGCCAGTGTCGAGCGTGCGGCCAGTGCGTCGGCGGGCCGGTCCGCCGGCCGCTTGGCGAGCAGCTCGCGCAGCGCGTCCCACAGCGGCTCGGCGAGACCTTCGATCGGTGGCGGAGGGTCGAACGCGTGCGCCCGGATCATGGCGATCGGGTTCGGCGCGGCAAACGGGGGCCGGCCGGCGAGCAGTTCGTACAGGACGACGCCGGCACTGTAGAGGTCCGCGGCGGGCCCCGCCGGCCTGTCGGTGGCGAGTTCCGGCGCCATGTACATGGGCGTGCCGATCGTCACGCTGAGCCCGGCCGCCGACCGTCCCTGGGTGAGCCGGGCGATCCCGAAGTCGGTCAACATCGCCCAGGGGGTATCCCGGCCGGTCGTGTCGAGGAGAATGTTCGCGGGCTTGACGTCCTGGTGGACGACACCGGCCCGGTGTGCCACCGCCAGGGCCGACAGGACCTGCGCAATCAGATCGACCGCTTGCGCCTGCGGGAGCCGACCGCGCTCGCGCAGGTAGCCGCGCAGGTCCCCACCGTCGACGAGGTCCATCACGATCGCGAAGGTGCCGCCCTCGGCCACGACGTCGCGGACCTTCACCAGGTGCGGGTCGTCCAGAGCCAACAGCACCCTGCGTTCGCGCAGAAAGCGGTCGATGAAGTCCGGGTCCTCGGCCAGCTCGGGGCGTAGCACCTTGACTGCGACCGGCCCCTGGTCACCGGTGCCGTCGTCGAATCGCTCACCCCGCCACACCTCGCCGCTGGCGCCCCGTCCCAGCGGTTCGTGCAGGACGTACCGAGAACCCAGTCGTCGCATCGCCTGTATTCCCCCTTATGGGCATATACACCGATGACGTGACCCTACGTCGCGCCTGCCGTTGCGCGAGGGAGAATGGTCGATTTCCGCCATCACGTGGGAGCGGACCGTGGTGGTGGCTACCCGACGCATCCTTGTGGCGCAGCAAAAGGGGTACTCTGCGCCACCAGTCACGTGATGGAGGGGAACACGTGTCCGCAGGTGACAGTGGCTATGGCGAGCGTGGCTCCGGCGAGCGTGGCCGGATGAGTCCAGCTGACCGCTCGGCTTTTGAAGCACTCGGGACGATCAGAACGTATCGAAATGGTGACATCCTGTTGCGAGAAGGTGATCGCGCCGACCTGACAATGGTGATTCGATCGGGGCGGGTGAAGATTGTGACCGTCACTGAAAGTGGCTACGAGACGCTGCTTGCTCACCGCGGCCCCGGTGACCTGATCGGCGAAATGGCGGTCATCGACGGCGAGACCCGCTCGGCGTCGGTGGTGGCGCTGGAGGACGTCGAGGTCGGGGTGGTGTCCGCTGAGACCTTCAGGGCCTTTGTAGACGATCATCCCGAGGTGGCGCGTGTCATGGTGGGCTCGATCGCCCAGCGGCTGCGGGAGTCCGACCGCCGGCGCTCGGAGCTGGGTGCCTATCCGACCGCCGTCCGGCTGGCCCGCCACCTCCTGGAGCTTGCGCAGCGGTACGGGCAGGCCCAGCCCGACGGCGGTGTGGCGATCACGCTGCGACCGACCCACCATGACCTCGCGGCTGCGATCGGCGCGTCACGCGAGTCGGTCGGCCGGGACCTCAGCGCCTTCCGTTCCCAGGGAATGATCAGCAACAGGGGGCGGACGATCGTGGTCTCGAAGGTCGAGGAGCTGCGCGCGTTCGCGTACGGCGAAACAACACTCCGCTAAATGTGACCGATGACGTCGAACGCGCGCCAGCGGCCCACTACGACGGTCATGGACGACGGCTACCACTACTGAGACCTTACCGACGATCTTTTTCGACGGTCGCCGACGTCCCGAGCGCTTCGTGCGCAGTATCCGTCCAGGACCGCGGTCGTGTCCACCGACGCGACCTTCAGGAAAGGCCGTACCGCGTGTTCGACGAACCTGTATCGCGCCGTATTGTGGTCGGCGACATCGAAGGTTGGAGCTCGCGCGACAGCCAGACGCAGAAGGACCTGCGGCGCCGGCTGCGCGAGGTTCTCAACCGGGCGTTCACCGAGTCGCAGTTGCCGTGGCGGGAATGGGCCGACGTCGCGGTCAGCGCGGCGGACCGGGGCGACGGACTGCTGATAATGATCCCGCCTGACGTGTCCATCGTCCGGCTGCTCGATCCGTTCGTCGACCGCCTCGCGGTGGCACTACGGCATGACCGCCTCCTGCACAGCGACTGGGCGCGGATGCGGCTGCGGCTGGCGATCCATGATGGTGAGGTTTTGCCCGAAGGTTCCGGCTGGGCCGGCCATGACGTGATCGAGGCGTGCCGCCTGGTCGACGCCGAGCCGCTGCGCCAGGCGCTGCGCGACGAACCCGAGGCCGACCTGGTCGTCATCGTCTCCGAACGCGTTCACCGCGCGGCCGTCCGTGACGGCTATGGAAACATCCGACCCGAGACGTTCACCGAGGTCGACGTCGTGGTCAAGACCTACCAGGCCCGTGCGTGGGTTCACGTCCCCGGAATCGGCATCGCGGAGCCGAGCAGCCCCCGCAAGGAACCGGCCGCGGTGAACAGAACCCACCAGGATGGTTCACGAAAGGAACCCGGCATGCCTCCCGACGACGAAGACGACCACACGGAAGGTGACTACCCGGACCCAACCGACAACGCTGTGAGTTATGGCACGCAGTTCAAAGACTCGTCCATCCAGCTGACAGTCAGCGGCGGCAATGTGATTTTGGGCGGAAGGCAGGGCCGCGTCGTGGGGCGGGACAACCAGGAAAACCACGGCGGCAGAGTCGGTTAGCCGCGACCGAACTCTTTGTGGTGTCGGCGGCCTTGACAGAGGAGACCAGTGGCCGAGGACGATGCGAGACGACCGAAGGCCGACGCCGGTGGGCGGAGCGGGCAGGACGCGGCGCCCGGCGGGCACCGGGCGCCTGCCGGGGGCGATGAGGGACGTCGGCCTCAGCCGGACAAACAAGCCCGCAACCAGGGCGCGGACACGCCGGCGGCCGACCCGCCCAAGGTGGACGGGGCGCGCCGGGATCCGGAGAAACGCCTTCGAGAATTCGCCAAAGACGGCGGACGGTCCCAGTTCGCTCCACAGCTGGGTGCCGAACTCAACAACAGCGTCCTACAGCTTGTCGTCAACGGCGGCAATGTGGTGCTCGGCGGCCGGCAGGGCAGCGTTGGTAGTGGAGTGGGTGCGTTTGCGGGCCAGTTCGGCGGCCAGGCGACATTCGAGCCCGGCCCGGTGACCGCCGATGAGCTCGCGGGCATCGTGGGCGCCTACGCGCGACCCGAGCGTTTCGCCGATATCGTGCGCGTGCTGACCGATCGCCATGTCGCCGTGGTGCAGGCGCCGACGGGCTGGGGACGCACCGCCGCCGCGCTCAATGCGCTTCACGCGGTCGCGCACACGGAGATGGCTCGGCGGGCGGGCGAAAAACCCACGTCGGATCCGGAGTACCGACGGCTGGAACCGGACACCGAACTTCGCCATCTTGATCCTGAAACTTTCGCCGCGGACACCGGGCATGTACTGGACCCGGACATCCTGGTGGGCAGCGCGGGACTACGCAGTCACCATTTGGAACGGTTGGCGCGCGGCCTGCGGCAGAAGAACGCGTGGCTCGTGGTCGTGGCCGATGATCGTACCGATTTCGGGGATCCGCTGACCGGGTTCCGGGTCGACTGCGGCCCACCCCCTGACTCGGTGGAGGTCGTGGCGGCGCATTATGCACGCGTTTCCGATCTGTCGATGTCGGAATGCCGGTCGCGGCTGGCGGAATACGGCGAGATCGACATGTTCGTCACGGCGATCTGCCGGGACGGTCATTCGGCCAGCGGACTCGCCATGCTCGGCGAACGCCTTGCTATGGATAAATCGGGACCGGAGATCCAGGCCTGGGTGAACGGTTTGGTCTCGACCCGTTTCGTCGAGTGGGCCCGCGGATATGACTCGCTTGAGCAACGGGCCTTGTTGCTCACTCTGGGCGTGCTGATCAATGTTCCGTATTCAGCTGTTTCCCGGGCCGCGCTCGACCTGGAAAAGCGGCTGCTCTCCCGGGTACGGGCCGCAGACCGCCCGCGGCGAGCGCTGTTCCCGCCGGACCGCAGCATCCGGCTCGCGGATGCCCGGGCGGAGATCGTGAACGAGCTCCGTCCGACGTACTACGGACCTGCACAGGTTGAGGTCGTGAGGTTCCGTGACCCGACGTACCCGGCCCGGGTCCTGGACTGGGTCTGGCATGAACAGGATGTCCTGCATCCAGCGTTCCTGGAATGGCTGTGCCATCTGGCCGGCGATTCGGATCCGGTTGTCCGCGCGCGGGTGGCGACCGCTATCGGGCTCCTTTCCACCTGGTCGTTCGAGGAGATCCGGCGTGAGGTTCTCCTTCCGCTGGCGGACACATGTCGGACCGAGGAGATCGAGACAGCAGCACTGGCGCTCCGGGTTCCCGCCATATCCAGAGCTTTTCTTCCGTTGGTCGTGGAAATGCTTGCCGACTGGGGCGACTGGACCAGCTGGCTCGACGACGCCGATCGACCCGGACGCCTGTGGGCCGCCATGCGGGCGTGGGGCTCCGGGGTTGGTCCGCTTGACCCGGAGCGCGCTCTGCGCCGGCTGCGTGAGCTTGCGGATATTGACGGTCCGGTGGATTTGGACACCGTCGTCTCAATGCTTACGATCAGTAAAAGCGTTTTGGAGCTGTTCGACCACAAGATGCCGGACGACAACGCCACCACCATTCTGACGAGGCAGATACGGGTTTTGAAGGAACTGCGCATCTGGACGGATGACGGCGAGCCGATCAGTCGCCGCCGGGTGGGCGCACTGTCCTTCATTCAGCTTCTCCTCGATCTGGATACACCGCGGGATCCGGCAGATCCGTGGGCACCTACCCGGCCGCTGCTGTTGATGATGTCGGAACAGCATCAGGAGATCCTGCAGCGGGTCGGATTGTTGTGGCATCGGGCGTTCAACACCAGTTATCTACGGTCGGCATCGATGGAATCGCTCCGGTATCTGGTGGGGCGGGCGGACCGTAATCCAGTGATCCAACCAGGGCTGGTGGAAGCCGTTGGCGCGTCTGTCCGTACCTTCGAGGACCTCGACCGTATGGGCGGTTCCCTTCAGATCTGGCAGAAGAAATATCCGCGGCCGGTAGGCGCGTTGCTGGCCAAACTTGAGGAGATCAAAGCCAGTGAGCGATGACGTGCGGAACGGTGCCGAAGGAGCTCCGGTGGCCGGCGACCCCGGCGACCCGACCCCATTGGTCGTGCCCTACGGTGACAAGGCGGATGGCCGGCTGGGGAAGTTCAAATCCGCGACCGGATCGGAACGATTCAGAATCGTCTACGTGAACCGCCACGGGCGGGAGCCTAGGCTCGACGATCATATGACCCGCGGCCGGCAGGCCCGTAGCCACCATTATGCTCGTAAAGTCGATACCGCGATCCGCTATCATTCTTTCCAGGCTCTCCTGCCCAGTCGGGAGAACGCCGCCGGATTTCCATTTCACCTGACCATAGGGTACCGGGTCGTAGATCCAGTCGTGCTCGTCAGCAATCCGATCTCCGATCCGGTGCAGCTGTGTGAAAGCCATGTGGTGGGCGAGGTTGAAGTAATCACCTGCCAGCTCGGGGCGGAGCAGGCGAACAAGGCTCGCGGACAGGTCGCGGTTATGCGCAGGAGAGAACTTCCCGCAGGCCATGGCCTTGTCGTCTGGATAGAGCGATTCAACGTGGATCTTGAGAGTGACGTCGACGAGCCGATCCGGAAGGTTGAGGGACGTGATCGCCTCACCGGCGCCGCAATCGTGGACGACAGCCTGGAGACTCTGCGTCACAGCGGTGCGCTGGAACGCCGAAAGAAGGAGACCGCGGCCGAATACGACCACAGTATTCTGGTGAACGCCGAGGTGGACGGCCGGGACGAGATCGCCGCGCGGGGGCGCTACCGCGAAGCCGTGGAAGGCGGCTCAACCGCTGATCGGGGACGGCGACTGTTCGATGCCGCGAATCGGCCCGAGCTCGCTGACCCGGATGCCCCGGAGCCGCTGGAGACCGCCGGGCCCAAGCGGTGGCCCGCTGCGGACAAAGCGGCCGCCTCCACTCGGCAGGACCGGGAGGACGGCGCTCGATGACAGCACCGTGCCAGCCCATGACGTCCGGGTCGGGTCTTCACGGTTACCTCTTCTCCATGGTCGGAGAGTTGGGCGACCGAACGGTCCTGGCTCCTTTTCCCGACGATAAAATCTTCATCGGACAGGCTGTCTGGACCGTACTTGTCCTGATTGCCTCCTTCGTGTTCCTCTGGATTTTCCTACCGACGGTGGCGTCCAGACCGTGGTTCCTGGATGCCACCGAAAGAGCAGTGGGACTCGTGGGTACGATCCTGCTTCTGCCGGAAGACTGGATCCTGACCCGGGACAAGATTCCGACTGTCGTTGAAAAGGTCACGACCGGGTATGGGCGGGCTGTCGCGGAAATCTTCGCCCTGCTGACAGAGATCGTCAGATGGGCGTTGCCGCAGGCCGTGGTGCTGGGCCCATCCCACCTGCGACAGCCGGCAACCGCGAGAACATCGGCAACCGCGAGAACATCGATGGAGATGAATCAGCACGGTTCGGATACCACCAGCCCTGATAGTCCAGCGCCCTCGGCCGCTGTGCCCGCGGCCAGGACCGTCACCGATCAGGTCGTCCCGGTGGCTGTGGCGTTCGTCGTGGTTCTGTGCTTTCTCTGGTGGAATCAGGCTCGGTGCGTTCCGGGCAGCCCGGCCTGCGTGCATCCCCTGAATTCCTGGCTCACGCTGGTGAGCGCCTCGGCGAAGGGGTCCGGGTAAGAGTGCCCGGTAACAGGGGCGTGCCCCTGTTACCGGGCACTCTTTAGGAACGATGTGAATCTGGTGTTGTGCCAGGAGCATCAGATTCACATCGTTAGGAGCGCCTGGTGGTAGGGGCGTGGATTGTGGATCAAAGAGCGGGGCTGGCGTGCAGGCGTTCGGCGGCGGCGGCGACGGTGGCGCCGTGGCGGGCGCCGGGGGAGCGGGTCAGGCGTGCGACCGGGCCGGACAGTGACAACGCCGCGATGACGCGGCCGCCGGCGTCGCGGACCGGGGCCGACACCGACGCGAGCCCGGCCTCGCGCTCGCCGACGCTCTCGGCCCAGCCGCGGCGTCGCACCCGCTCCAGGTCGGCCGCATCGAACACCGCCCCCGGGGGAATGGCCGTATCGACCGGTGGGCCGTTCACATCCGGGCTCGCATCCAGGCTCGCATCCGCGCTCGCCGTGCCGGTGAAGGCGAGCAGCACCTGCGCTCCCGATCCGGCGGTCATCGGCAACGTCGATCCCACCGGGACGGTGTCGCGTAGGCCGCTGGCGCGTTCGGCCGCGGCCACGCACACCCGCACGTCCCCGTGGCGCACGTAGAGCTGGCTGCTTTCGCCGGTGGCGTCGCGCAGCGCGGTCAGGACAGGTGCCGCCGCGTCCACCAGGGCCCAGGGTAGCGGCACGGCGCCACCGGCGGCCAGCCGCGGCCCGGGGATGAAGCGGCCGCGGGAGTCCCGGCCGACGAGCCGGTGCACCTCGAGCGCGGCGGCGAGCCGGTGTGCGGTCGCCCGGCTCAGCCCGGTGCGGGTAACGAGCTCGCCGAGGGACACCGGACCCGCTTCCACCACGCTGAGCACGGCAGCCGCCTTGTCCAGAACGCCGACTCCGCTAAGCTGTTCCATAGACTGATACTGTCATCCCAGAATATGGGAAGTCCAGTACTGTCGAACGCACAGCGATCAGCTGAAGACGCAACCACGCAATCATCTGAAGGAGTGGGCCATGGGGCGCACACTCGCGGAGAAGGTCTGGGACGCTCACGTCGTTCGGCGTGCCGACGGCGAACCCGACCTGATCTACATCGACCTGCATCTCGTACACGAGGTGACTAGCCCGCAGGCATTCGAGGCGCTCCGGCTGGCCGGTCGACCGCTGCGCCGCTCGGATCTCACCATCGCCACCGAGGATCACAACGTCCCGACCATCGACACGCTGCGCCCGATCGCCGACCCGGTCTCGGCCGCCCAGGTCGAGGCCCTGCGTAAGAACTGCGCCGACTTCGGTGTCCGGCTGCATCCGATGAACGACCCCGGTCAGGGGATCGTCCACGTCGTCGGTCCGCAGCTCGGCCTCACCCAGCCGGGCATGACGATCGTCTGCGGGGACAGCCACACCTCCACCCACGGCGCGTTCGGCGCGCTCGCCTTCGGCATCGGCACGAGCCAGGTCGAGCATGTGCTGGCCACCCAGACGCTGCCGCTGCGCCCGCCGAAGACCATGGCGGTCACGGTGGACGGGGCGCTGCCCGCCGGTGTCACCGCCAAGGATCTGATTCTCGCGATCATCGCCCGGATCGGCACCGCCGGCGGCCAGGGGCATGTGATCGAATACCGCGGCGAGGCCATCCGCGGGCTGTCCATGGAAGGCCGCATGACGGTGTGCAACATGTCCATCGAAGCGGGTGCTCGTGCCGGCATGGTCGCTCCCGACGAGGTGACCGTCGCCCACCTGCGGGGCCGCCCGCACGCGCCGGTAGGCGCGGACTGGGACGCCGCACTCGCCTACTGGGCGACCCTGGCAACCGACGACGACGCGGTGTTCGACCGCGAGGTCGTGGTGGACGCGGCTGCGCTGAGCCCGTTCGTGACCTGGGGTACCAATCCCGGGCAGGGCGCGCCGCTGTCGTCCCGGGTGCCCGACCCGGCGGACTACCCCGATCCGGCGGTCCGCTCCTCGGTCGAGCGCGCTCTGGCCTACATGGCGCTGACGCCCGGCACGCCGCTGCGCGACATCCCGGTGGACACGGTGTTCATCGGTTCCTGCACCAACGGGCGCATCGAGGACCTGCGGGCCGCCGCGGCCGTCCTGCGCGGTCGCCGGGTGGCCGACGGACTGCGGGTCCTGGTGGTCCCCGGCTCGATGACGGTGAAGGCGGACGCCGAGGCCGAAGGGCTCGACGAGGTCTTCCGCGCAGCCGGTGCGCAGTGGCGCAGCGCCGGTTGCTCGATGTGCCTGGGCATGAACCCGGACACGCTGGGGCCCGGCGAGCGCAGCGCGTCCACGTCCAACCGCAACTTCGAAGGACGTCAGGGCCCGGGCGGGCGCACCCACCTGGTCTCGCCCGCCGTCGCAGCCGCGACCGCCGTCACCGGGCGGCTGACCGCGCCCGCCGATCTCTGACCGGCGAGACAACCCCAACCACGACATGACGAAGGGGGCGCATCCGCGATGGAGGCGTTCACCACGCACACCGGCCGGGCGGTGCCGCTGCGGCGCAGCGACGTCGACACCGACCAGATCATCCCCAGCGACTGGCTCAAGCGGATCGAACGAACCGGCTTCGGCGCGGGCCTGTTCTCGCAGTGGCGGGCCGATCCGGGCTTCGTCCTGAACAACCCGGTTCACAGCGGCGCCACGATCCTGCTTGCCGGCCCGGATTTCGGCACCGGGTCGTCCCGCGAGCACGCCGTGTGGGCGCTGCAGGACTATGGCTTCAAAGTGGTGATCTCGGCGCGTTTCGCCGACATCTTCCGCGGCAACGCCCTGGGAAACGGCCTGCTGCCGGTCGTGCTCCCGGCCGCGACGGTCGAGGCGCTCACCGACCAGGTCGAGGCCGATCCCACCATTGCGATTACCGTTGACCTGGCTGCACTCGAGGTGCGGGCACCCGGGCTCGTCGCGGGCTTCGAGATCGACGACTTCACCCGCTGGCGTCTGATGGAGGGTCTGGACGACGTCGGTCTGACCTTGCGTCACCAGGATGCGATCACAGCCTTCGAGACCACTCGCCCCGGGTGGTTCCCGGTGACCGGGTAGGAGACTATTGGTCGTCACTGAATGTGGCGAACTGTGGTCGATCGAGGGCTCGTCCGCCATCCTCCGGGTGCCGCTAGATGATCTAGAAGAGTCGTTGACGTGCGGGTTTGTGTTGCGCGACACGCGCAGGGGAATTGCCCTAACCGGTGGACATGCCTACGGTGCAGCGCAGTGTGATGCCCGATCTGCTCCCTAACCCCGCGCCCGCGGGGGGCGTCCGGAGGTTGTTGTGAACAAGTCCCAGTTGGTTGATCGCATCGCCCAGCAGATCGAGGGCGGGCGATCGAACGCGACCAAAGCAGTCGATGCCGTGTTCGAGGCGATCCAGGAAGCCGTGTCAGCCGGTGAGAAGGTCACCATCACCGGGTTCGGCGTCTTCGAGCGTGTCGAGCGGGCGGCCCGTACCGGCCGCAACCCGGCCACAGGCGAGCCGGTGCAGGTGGCCGCCTCGGTCGTGCCGAAGTTCAGGCCGGGTTCGGAGTTCAAGGCCAGCGTGTCGGCGAGCGAGGAGTGAGCGAGAGGTAGCCGAGAGGTAACCTAGAAGCGAGCGAGGAGCAACCGAGAACGCGGGTGCCGACCGTGGGTCCGTCAGGGCACTCACGGCCGGCGCACCGCCGGTCAGCCGTACGCCAGCCGCAGGGACGGGCTCATCAGGTCGGTCTGGTAGTCCGACAACGGTTCCCCGTCCGGGCCGGTCGAACGCCGGTACCACGTCCCGTCCGGCTGCAGGATCCAGCCCGCCACGCCCTCGGAGAAGGCGTGGTCGAGCATGACCCGCAACGGTTCCTGGGACAGCTGCCCCACCCGCACCAGCGCCTCGATGCGGCGGTCGAGGTTGCGGTGCATCATGTCCGCGCTGCCGATCCAGCACTCCCGCAGCGAGGTGAACTCCAAGACCCGGCTGTGCTCCAGGAAGCGGCCCAGGATCGACCGGACGTGGACGGTCTCCGACAGGCCCGGGATGCCCGGCCGCAGCCCGCAGATCCCACGGACGAGGCACTGCACGGGCACGCCGGCACGGGACGCTCGGTACAGCGCGTCGATGATCTCCTCGTCGACGAGACTGTTGATCTTGAGGCGGATTCCGGACACCTGGCCCTGGCGGGCCGCCTCGCTTTCCCGCTCGATACGTTGGATAATGCCGTCCCGCATATGCTGAGGCGCTACCAGTAGTGAGCGGTACTCGGTCTGGCGGCTGTAGCCGGTCAGCACGTTGAACAGGTCGGTGAGGTCGGCGCCGACATCGGGGTCGGCGGTGAGCAGGCCGAGATCCTCGTACAGCCGCGCCGTCTTCGGGTTGTAGTTGCCGGTACCGACGTGGCAGTACCGGCGTAGTCCACCGCGCTCCTGGCGGACCACCAGACACGTCTTGCAGTGCGTCTTCAATCCGATCAGCCCGTACACGACGTGGCAGCCCGCGCGCTCCAGCTCGCGCGCCCACCGGATGTTCGCGGTCTCGTCGAATCTGGCCTTGATCTCCACCAGGACGACGACCTGCTTGCCCGCCTCGGCCGCGCTGATCAGAGCGTCGACGATGGGGGAGTCACCCGAGGTCCGGTACAGCGTCTGCTTGATGGCCAGAACGTGCGGGTCGGCGGCAGCCTGTTCGATGAACCGCTGTACCGAGGTGGTGAACGAGTCATAGGGATGGTGGATGAGCACGTCGCCCTCACGCAGCACCGTGAAGAAATCGGTCTGCTCCCCTTCGGACGCCGCGAGCCGCGGGTGGGTTCGCCGCACGTGCGGGGTGTCCTTCAGCTCGGGACGGTCGAGGTCGTAGAGCGCCCACAGCACCGACAGGTCCAGGAGCCCCCGAACCCGCATCACCTCGCGGCTGGTGACCTCCAGCTCCCGCATGAGGAGGTCCAGCAGGTTGTCGTCGACGTCGTCGGCGACCTCAAGGCGCACGGCCGGGCCGAACCGCCGGCGCGCCAGCTCACGTTCGAGAGCCTGTAGTAGGTCCTCGGCCTCGTCCTCCTCGACCTCCAGATCGGCGTTGCGCGTGACCCGGAACAGGTGGGCGTCCACCACCTCCATACCTGGGAAGAGCTGCGAGAGGTGGGCGGCGATCACCTCCTCCAGGGGGATGAAGCAGACATCGCGGTCGTCGGACTCCAGCCCGCGCGCTTCCAGGCGCCTGCTGTCGTGGCGCGGGTGGTCCGGCTCGACGCGGATCAGCCGGGGCACGTTCTGGGGAACCTTCACCCGTGCGAACCGCTCGGCATCCCCGCCCGGGGTACGTACCGTGACCGCCAGGTTGAGCGACAAGCCGCTGATGTAGGGGAACGGGTGCGCCGGGTCCACCGCGAGTGGCGTCAGGACGGGGAAGACCTGCTGGTTGAAGTACGCGTGCAGGCGGTCCTTCTGAACCTCGGTCATGTCGCTCCACAGGCGGATCGTGATGCCGGCGTCCGCCAGAGCGGGCGTGACCACGTCGCTGAAACACCGGGAGTGACGTTCGTAGAGTTCAGTCGCTGTTCTACTGATCAGGTCAAGCTGCTCGCGGGAGGTGAGGCCGTCGGCGGAGAGCACCGCGAGCCGGGTCGCTTCGCGGCGCATCAGGCCGGCGACGCGGACCATGTAGAACTCGTCCAGGTTGCTGGCGAAGATAGCCAGGAACTTGGCGCATTCGAGCAGTGGCGTGGCCGGATCCTCGGCGAGTGCCAGTACGCGGGCGTTGAAGTCCAACCAGGACTTCTCGCGGTTGATGAAACGGTCTTCGGGAAGATCGGACGGCGTCGGTGGCCGGGGCGCCTCCAGCGGTTCAAGCAGGGCGCTCCGTGGTTTACGCTGCGGCTGTTCGGATCGGTTCACCACCAGCTCGGTCATGCCCTCGATGGTGCCAGTCTCCGGTGGCAGGGGCAGGTGCGAGCGACGATTAGGACCCGTACAACGAGCCTGGGACAGTCCAGAGCCGACGCTTGCGTCAGCCGCTGGGGCCGTCAGGATATCGCGGGTCCGTGGGCCGACGCCCAGACGCAACGCGTCCCGTAGGTCGTCGAGCGTGTCCACGTCACGCCGCAGGCCGGGCACTGACCGGCCGAGCGGCGTGGTCAGGTCCCGGGCTCCCGAACGGACGTGTGCGGCCCGGCTCGCCGGGCCGAACCGGGGTGCGAGCGCCGTGCCGGGCGCGGCGGCGAGCATGACCGTGCCGGTACCCTCCGCATCCGCGACCATGGCCCGGCGCTTGGGTGGCACGGCCAGCAGCGCCGCCCGCAGCTCGGCCGGGCGCAGTGCCGCGAGGTCCGCGGACATCGCCGCGACGCCGGCGCCGGGCCACCGCCGCGCGGCCTCGGCCGCACCGTGGGTCAACGCCGCGTTGAGACCCGTGTCGGGAGTGTCAGGGATGATCACTACCCGAGCGTCGATGTCGGCGATATCCGCGATGTCGGCGATGCCCGCGATGCCGGCCCGCGCCGTGCGGTCGTTGGTCACGACGACGACGGCCACCACCACATCATGATCAATATCTCTGGCCGCGGCGACCGTGTCCTGAGCCATCGCGAGCGCGAGAGCCGCACGTTCGGGGTGGGCGAGCCGGCTCTTGGCCGCAGTCAACCGCTTGACCGGAACAATGACCACCCAGGTCGGGTCGGGCGTCATCTCCGGAGTAGCGCGGGTATCACGTCCTGACCCTACGACATCCGTGGCGGCGTGGCGGCCGGTCCCGGCATCTCCCGGCGGTCGCCGCGATGGTTACCGTCTGGCAACGGTCTAGTCATCATATGGTCACTACATGGTTGACGCTGAGACACGATCGGACCCGGCCTGCGAGCACCCGACTGGCGAGCACCCGGCCGGCGGGCGATCCGTGTGACGAGAGCGGCTGTTCTCTGCGCCGGATCCTGGGGGACGGTCTTCGCCAAGGTGCTCGCCGACGCCGGGGCCGGGGTCACGCTGCTGGCGCGTGCGCCCGACATCGTCAAGGCGGTGAACCACCATCATGTCAACCCCCGCTACCTGCCCGGACTCACACTGCCTGACCAGGTCAGCGCCACCGGGGATGTCGCACACGCGCTCCGCGGAGCCGATCTGGTCGTGCTCGCGGTGCCGTCCCAGGCCCTGCGTGGCTGCCTGGTTCGCTGGGCGCCACTGGTCCCGCCGTCCGCGGTGTACGTGAGCCTGATCAAGGGCGTCGAGGGCGAGTCCCGCCGTCGGATGAGCGAGGTCGTCAGCGAGGTCACCGGCGCGGGTCCGGACCGGATCGCGGTGGTCAGCGGCCCGAACCTGGCGGGTGAGATCGCGGCCGAGCAGCCGGCGGCCACCGTCGTGGCGAGCCGCTGCGAGCAGACCGCGATCGATCTGCAGGGGGCCTGTTGGACGTCCTACCTTCGCCCGTACACCAACTCCGACCTGGTCGGCTGTGAGCTCGCCGGCGCTGTCAAGAACGTGATCGCGCTGGCCGCGGGCATGCTCGAGGGAATGGGGTTCGGCACCAATTCGGTCGCCTCCCTGATCACCCGGGGGCTGGCCGAGACGGCCCGGCTCGGCGTCGCCATGGGCGCCGATCCGCTGACGTTCGCCGGCCTCGCCGGCCTGGGTGACCTGGTGGCCACCTGTTCGTCGCCGTTGTCGCGCAACCGCACCTTCGGTGAGAAGCTCGGCCGTGGCATGACCCTGGCGACGGCCAGCATCCAGCAGGTTCAGATCGCGGAGGGCGTCCGCTCCTGCCGGCCCATCCTGGGTCTGGCCCGGTCACTGGGCGTCGCAATGCCGATCACCGAGCAGGTGGAGCGGGTCATCTACGAGGGCCTTGCGCCGATGGACGCGGTCAAGGAACTGATGAGCCGCGAACCAGGCCGCGAGCACCGCGCCCCCAGCGCCTGAGCGATCACCGGAGCCGTCGCCGCCGGTTGCGCGGCGTCGGGGTCACGGTGAGGCGGCCGAGCATCGGTTAGGGTCCGGTCCATGCCCGGCACCGCGCGCAGGATCCGGATTGCCGTCATCTACGGCGGACGCAGCACCGAACACGCGATCTCGTGCGTGTCCGCCGGCAGCGTGCTGGCGGCCCTGGACCCGCGGCGTTATGACGTTGTGGCCGTCGGTATCACCCCGGACGGCCGTTGGGTGCTCGGTTCGGGTGATCCGGCGGCGCTCCAGGTCCGTTCCGGCGTGCTGCCGAGCGTCGAGGGCACCGGGATACCGGTGGCCCTGCCGGGTGACCCCACCGCGGGCGGCCTGCGGAGCCTCGGTCTCGGCGAGGACGGCCTGCGGAGCCTCGGTCTCGGCGAGGACAGTCTCGGCGAGGTCGACGTCGTGTTCCCGTTGTTGCACGGGCCCTTCGGCGAGGACGGCACCGTGCAGGGGCTGCTGGAGATGGCCGGCGTGCCCTACGTCGGCTCCGGCGTGTTCGCCAGCGCCGCGGCCATGGACAAACAGCACATGAAGACCCTGCTTGCGGCCGCGGGGCTGCCGGTGGCGCCCGTGGTGGTGCTGCGCGGGGGACAGACCATCACGGCATCCGACCGGCAACGGCTGGGCCTGCCTGTGTTCGTCAAGCCGGCCCGGGGCGGCTCAAGTATCGGCATCAGCCGGGTGGACGCGTGGGATGACCTGGAGACCGCGCTGAAGGCGGCCCGCGCGGTCGACCCGAAGGTGCTTGTCGAAGCCGCCGTCGCCGGCCGTGAGCTCGAGTGCGGGGTGCTGGAGGGCCTGGCCGGCCGCGAGCCTGAGGCGAGCGTCCCGGCCGAGGTGACGGTGACATCCTCAGCCGGGTTCTACGACTTCGACGCCAAGTACCTGTCGGGAGCGGTCCGGTTCGACGTTCCGGCCGACATCCCCGTCGCCGTCGCCGCCAGGATTCGCGAAGTTGCCCTGCGCGCGTTCACTGCGCTGGACTGCGCGGGTCTCGCGCGGGTGGACGTCTTCTTGTGCCCGGACGGTTCGATCGTCGTCAACGAGGTCAACACCATGCCCGGGTTCACCCCGACCTCGATGTTTCCGCAGATGTGGGGTGCCAGCGGTCTGGACTACCGGGCGCTGGTGGACCGGCTGATCGAGTCGGCGGTACGTCGCGGCACCGGGCTGCGGTGACTGGGCGGCGGTGACTGGGCGGCGGGTCAGGCGACCGTCGCCCTGGTGGCGTCGCGGACCGGACCGGCGAGCGTGACCAGGACGTCGAACGCCTGCACGGACGCGGGCAGGATGAGCACGACCTGGGGACGTCGGGTCGGCGTGGAGTAGCGGACGCTGGCACCGCGATCCTCGGCGAACCAGCCGACGTCGTCGACCACCGCGAGGGTCACGTCCGGTCGATAGCCCGCAGCGACCCCGGGAACCCCGCACGACAGGACCGCGGGCGGGGAACCCCAGGCGGCGACGAACGGCGAGGCCGGTCTGACCTCGCGCCGACCCAGACCCGCCCCCAGTGAGGACGGCAGGGCCGCAACGAGGTTCACGCAGGCGACCCGTTCGCTGCCGGCCGGGTCGGGCGCCAGGGTGACCGTGACCGGACCCGGGGAGCCCGCGCAGGATGTGACTAAAATCACGATGATGATGACACTGGCTCGCATGATGGCCGGGATCGAGATCCTGGCCATCATGCGAGTGACGGACACCCGTCGGATCAGGGCGGGGGAGTCCGTGATCCGTGCACGGCCCACGCCACCGGTTCGGGCCGCCGGCAGCGCGAAGG
This sequence comes from Protofrankia sp. Cas4, assembly GCF_963555915.1. Taxonomy (NCBI): domain Bacteria; kingdom Bacillati; phylum Actinomycetota; class Actinomycetes; order Frankiales; family Frankiaceae; genus Protofrankia; species Protofrankia sp. Cas4. The sequence continues at coordinate 17,425 of NZ_CAUVXL010000226.1, read as the reverse complement.
GCCATGATCGCACCGCCGTCGGCCGGGTCAGAAGTGAACCACCGGACACGTCAGGGTCCGGGTGATGCCATCGACCGCCTGCACCCGTGACATGACCAGTTTTCCCAGCTCATCGACGCTGGCGGCCTCGGCGCGCACGATCACGTCGTAGGGGCCGGTGACGTCCTCTGCCTGGGTGACCCCGGGGATCTGTTCGATCTCCTTGGCCACCGAGGAGGACTTTCCAACCTCAGTTTGGATGAGGATGTACGCGTGGACCACAGACGCTCCCTCGTCGGACGCCGACAACCCGTCGCTCAGAACAACGGGCCGACAGAAGGTAACAGGCAATCGGCCCTCGTGAGTGTCTCTGACGCAGGGGAATTTGGTCTGATCGCCCGTGTGGTGACCCGGTTGGGGGCGCCTGGCCCACCCGCGGGTCCTGGCGACGACGCCGCAGTGGTCCCGACACCCTCGGGTTCTGTGATCGCCACCACAGACCTGCTGGTCGAGGGGCGGCACTTCCGGTTCGACTGGTCCTCCCCGTACGACGTGGGCCGCAAGGCCGCCGCCCAGAGCCTCGCGGACGTGGCGGCGATGGGAGGCACGCCCACCGCGCTGCTGATCGGGCTGGCCTGTCCACCGTCCACTCCGATCGAGATCGTCGACGGGGTGGCTGACGGTCTGCGTGACGAGTGCGCGCTGGTCGGCGCGGTCGTGGTCGGCGGTGACATGGTCAGTGCGAGCGAGGTATGCCTGGCCGTGACCGCGCTGGGGGAACTCGCGGGCCGTACGCCGCTGACGCGGGCCGGCGCACGGCCGAGCGACGTGGTGGTGCTCGCCGGTACGGTGGGCCGCTCCGCCGCCGGCCTGGAGCTCCTGCTGGCCGGTGTGCGCGATGGTCCGCTGGTGGCCGCCCACCGCCGTCCGTCGCCGCCGTATTCGGCCGGACCTGCGCTGGCACATGCGGGGGCCAGCTCGCTGGTGGACGTCAGCGACGGGCTGCTCGCCGATCTCGGGCACGTGGCAGGCGCGTCCGGGGTCGTGTTCGAGGTGGATGTGGCCGCACTGAGGGCACTCGTTCCCGGTGTCGAGGTGCGACACCTGCTCACCGGTGGCGAGGACCACGGCCTGGTCGGGACGCTGCCGGCGGGCGTGGACCCGCCGCCGGGGGTGGCGGTGATCGGCAGAACGCTCCCGGTCGGGTCGGCCGGCGGCCGGCCAGAGGTGCGGCTCGTCGGGGAGGGTATCCCGCCGGACCTGCGCGGCCCGCACCGCGACGGACCGGCGCCGGATGGTACCGCGGGCCCGGCACGGGGCTGGGACCATTTCAGCCACTGAATTCAGCTGTTGATACTGATTCAGCTGTTGATGCGGCCGGGTTCGCGCATAGCGTGGCGCCCGTGTCCCCGTCCACCAGGATTCCGCCTGCCATGGTCCTGCCCGCTGTGTCCCCGCCCCGGGTGTTGACGATCGCCGGCTCCGACTCCGGCGGCGGCGCCGGCATCCAGGCCGACCTGAAGACCATGGTGGCTCTCGGCGTCCACGGGATGAGCGCCCTGACCGCGGTGACGGCCCAGAACTCCCTGGGGGTGCACGGGGTGTGGGACCTGCCGGCCGACGCCGTCGTCGCGCAGATCCGGGCGGTCGTGGACGACATCGGTGTCGACGCGGTCAAGACCGGGATGCTGTCGTCACCGCGGATCGTGGCGGCCGTGGCAGCTGAGCTGGCAGACCTCGCCGACGGGGGTGTTGCGGTCGTGGTCGACCCGGTCGGGGTGTCCAAGCACGGCGATCCACTGCTCGCGCCCGAGGCCGTCGATACCGTCCGGACCCGGCTACTGCCGGTGGCGACCGTGGTGACCCCGAACCTGGACGAGGTGAAGCTGCTCACCGGCGTCGCCGTGCACGACGAGGACGACATGCCGGCCGCGGCCCGGGCGGTGCTCGCCCTCGGGCCACGCTGGGTGCTGGTGAAGGGCGGTCACCTGCGCGGCGACGCCGTGGACCTGCTCACCGACGGCAGGCAGACCGTCCTGCTCCGGGCACCACGACATGACAACCGGCACACGCACGGCACCGGTTGCACCCTCGCGTCCGCGGTCGCGTCGTTCCTGGCCCGCGGGTCGGACGTACCCGACGCGGTGCGGGCGGCCAAGGCCTACGTTACCGGTGCGGTGGCGGCCGGCTTCGCGCTCGGCGCCGGCATCGGCCCGGTCGACCACGCCTGGTCCTGGCGCAACGCCGCCGGCGCGCCGCCGACAGCTGCTATGCCCTGGTCACCTTGCCGGCCTTGATGCAGGAGGTGCACACGTTGAGGCGCTTGGGCGTCTTGCCCACGAGCGCGTGCACAGTCTGGATGTTGGGGTTCCAGCGCCGCCGGGTGCGCCGGTGGGAGTGGGAGACCGACATACCGAAGCCCGGCCCCTTGCCGCAGACGTCACACACCGAAGACACGAGAACACTCCGCCGGAAGAAGGTGATGATGATGCCGCGTGTGCGGCAGTCTCCCGAGGCTACCCCACCGGCGTCCCGTCACCGTCGTGGGCCTGCTCCGCACCGATGAATGATCGAGGTCAGCCGAAGACGAGGCGATGTCTGCGGTCGTAGTATCGGCCGAACAGGCGCAGCGCGAGGCGGAACAGCCAGGGCGCCTTCGCGGTGACCCGGGCGACGTCCGCCGGGTCCGCGGACCGGACTGTCGACGGGATGAGTACCCACAGGTCACGCATGGGCAGATCGCGGTCGGCCAGTTTGTCCCAGCGGGTGAAATCCCGTGCCGACATGTGCGCGAGAATCACCGGGAAGACGATCCGTTCCTCCGCCGCGATGTGCCGTTCCAGCATGTCGCGCAATGTCTGCGCCACGCCGGCCAGATCCGTGCGGGCAGCGGTGGAGGCGGGGTCGGCGGCCAGGCGTCGGACCGTCGCCCAGAGCTCGTCGATGACCGGGGCGGCGTCGGCGTGGTCGCGGGTCAACGGCGTGAGGTCGGGGCAGTCCGGTGCGCAGGCGCTGATGAGAGGCCAGCCGAGCTCGTCCTCGGCCCGGTGGTGGCGGTGCAGGTCATCGACGAACACCCGGGCGAACGTCCGCAGGGTGCGCGCCTGCCGGGCCGTGAACGGGCTGCCGTCCCTCGCCAGTCGTCGCCCGAGCGTGGCCAGCTCACCGGCCTCGCGCACGATCGCCCGGTGGGTGAGGCGGTAGAGCTCGAGATCTGGTTCGGGATCGCCGGGGAGACGGGGCTGCACGGGGAACGGAAGACCATGTGGGCTCGGAACGGTCTGTGACATTCCAGCGGCCTCTCATCACTGATTGTTACATTTTTGCGGTCTTTTTTGGCCTACGACCAGAATGGACGGTATGTGACCTTCGCGACAGCCGGTCGGCGATTGTCCCGGACGGATTCGAGTGGGTGTGGGGTCGCAAAGTTGTCGGTGCCGTCGGGCAGGATCGAGGGTGTGATCGACCAGACGACGCGGCTTCGGGACGTGCTGGGAGAGAAAACGGCGATCATGCTCGCCGATGCCCTCGGCCTGGAGACGGCCGGCGACCTGCTCGCGCATCTGCCCCGCCGCTATGAGGAACGCGGCGAGCTGACCGATCTCGCGAACCTGACGGTCGGGGAGGTGGTGACCGTGCAGGCGCAGGTCGTCAGCGCAGAGCGGCGTCCGATGCGGGAGCGCCGGCGTTCCATGCTGACGGTCACGGTGACCGACGGCCGGCACAGCCTGCTGGTGGTGTTCTTCAATCAGGTCCGGCAGACGCGCGACCTGCGCAGCGGCGTCACCGCGCTGTTCGCCGGCAAGGTGGAGGAGTTCCGCGGTCGGCGGCAGCTGACCAATCCCGAGGTGCAACTGCTCGACGCCGAGATCGCCGATGCGCAGGGGTGCGACGGCGCGGAGGGCTTTGCCGGCGGCCTCGTCCCGATCTATCCGTCGGCAATGAAGATCCCCAACTGGACGATCGCCAAGTGCGTGCGGATGGTCCTCTCCGATCTCACCGAGATCGAGGATCCGCTCCCCGCGGCCATCCGGTCCGAGCACCGGTTGGTCGGGCTGCTCGACGCCTACAGTCTGGTTCACCAGCCGTCATCGTGGGCGGACGTCACTCGCGGCCGGGCCCGGCTCAAGTGGGACGAGGCTCTCATCCTGCAGGTCGCGCTCGCGCAGCGTCGGTTCGACAACGAGCAGACCGCGGCGACCGCACGGCACGCCGGGCCTGACGGCCTGCTGGCCGCGTTCGACGCGACAGTGCCGTTTGCGCTGACCGCCGGGCAGCGCACGGTCGGCGAGACCATCGCGACCGAGATCGCCCGGCCGTTCCCCATGCACCGGCTGCTGCAGGGTGAGGTCGGTTCCGGCAAGACGGTGGTGGCGTTGCGGGCCATGCTCACCGCCGTCGACGCGGGCGGTCAGGCGGTACTCCTGGCGCCCACCGAGACGCTCGCCGCCCAGCATCTGCGCAGCCTGCGTGACCTGCTCGGTCCGTTGGGGCGGGCCGGCGAACTCGATGCCGCGCCGGGTGCGACCAGGATCGCCCTGGTGACGGGTTCCCTCGGGTTGAGGGCGCGGCGCGAGGCGCTCGCGGCCGTGGCGGACGGCAGCGCCGGTCTGGTGGTGGGCACGCATGCGCTCCTCGAAGAATCGGTGACCTTCCGCGACCTCGCTCTGGTGGTCGTGGACGAGCAGCACCGTTTCGGGGTCGAGCAGCGGGACGTGCTGCGGTCCCGGTCCGACCGCCCGCCGCACCTGTTGGTGATGACGGCCACGCCGATCCCGCGCACGGTCGCGATGACCGTCTTCGGTGATCTGGAAGTCTCCACGTTGACCGAGCTTCCCGCCGGCCGCTCGCCGATCGCCACCTTCGTCGTGCCCGCGGCCAACGAGGTCTGGACGGACCGGATGTGGGGCCGCATCCGGGATGAGGTCGCCGCCGGCCATCAGGCATACGTCGTCTGCCCGAGGATCGGCGAGGACCCCGCCGACCCCGACCCCGCTGGCCCCGACCCCGACGCCGACGCCGACGCCGACGCCACTGCCGACGGCGCGACCGAGGGCGGGCGCCGGCCGAGTGCCGCCGTTCTCGATGTGCTCCCCGCGCTGCGGGATGTGGAGCTTGCCGGGCTCCGGGTCGCCGCGCTGCACGGCCGTTTGCACCCGGAGGACAAGGACCGGGTCATGACGAGGTTCGCAGCGGGGGACATCGATGTTCTCGTGGCCACCACAGTGATCGAGGTCGGGGTCGACGTGCCCAACGCGACCGTGATGGTCGTGGCCGATGCCGACCGTTTCGGCATATCCCAGCTGCACCAGCTGCGCGGCCGGGTTGGGCGTGGCAGCGCGCCGGGATGGTGCCTGCTGTACACCGACGCCGAGCCTGGGTCGCCCGCCTGGGAGCGTCTGGCCGCGGTGGCTGCCACCTCCGACGGTGCGCAGCTCGCCCGGCTGGACCTCGCGCAGCGGCGCGAGGGCGACGTGCTGGGCGCGGCCCAGTCCGGTGGCCGCCGGGCCCTGCGCCTGCTGGAGCTGCTCAAGGATGAGGACCTCATCCTGTCCGCGCGGGACGAGGCTACCGCCCTGGTACGCGCCGATCCGGAACTGTCGGCGCATCCGGGCCTGGCCGCGGCGCTCGCGGCGACGCTCGACGAGACCACAGCCGCATATCTGGAGAAGGGTTGACCAGGATCATCGGCGGTGTCGCACGCGGGCGGCCCATCCGGGTGCCGCCGGGGGAGCGGACCCGTCCGACATCCGACCGGGCGCGGGAAGGTCTGTTCAACACGCTTGCGTCGATAGTGGAGTTGCGCGGCGCGCGGTTCGCCGATCTCTATGCCGGCAGTGGCGCGGTCGGGTTCGAAGCGCTGTCGAGGGGGGCCTGCCACGCCCTGCTGGTCGATCAGTCGCAGGTTGCCGTGCGGACGCTGCGCGCGAACGCGGCGACCCTCGGGCTCGTCGGTGCGGAGATCGTCTGCCAACCCGTCCAACGTGTGGTGGAGGCCACACCGGGGCATGCTTTCGACGTGGTGTTTCTAGACCCTCCGTATAATCTTTCTGACGTAGCGTTGACGACCGTGCTTACTCGCCTGCATTCCCATTCCTGGCTGTATCCGGATGGTCTGTGCGTGGTGGAGCGATCGCGCCGCAGCGAGCCGCCCGGGTGGCCGGATGGCATGGTTACTGTACGTAATCGGACGTACGGCGAGGGGGTCCTCTGGTACGGTTCTGGATCATGAGAAAGGCTGTCTGTCCCGGTTCCTTCGACCCGGTCACCAATGGTCACCTTGACATCATCGGTCGTGCCAGCCGGCTCTTCGACGAGGTTGTCGTAGCCGTGCTCATCAACAAGAACAAGGCCAACCTCTTCACGGTGGACGAGCGGATCGAGCTGATCCGTGAGGCGGCGCGCGAGCATTCCAACGTGGTGGTCGAGTCCTCCCACGGCCTGCTCGTCGACTTCTGCCGCGCCCGCGGTATCCAGGCCATCGTCAAGGGCCTGCGGGCCGTCAGCGACTTCGACTACGAGCTGCAGATGGCGCAGATGAACCACTCGCTCGCGGGCGTCGAAACCCTGTTCATGAGCACGAACCCGCAGTACGCCTTCCTGTCGTCAAGCCTGGTCAAGGAGGTCGCGACCTACGGCGGGGACGTGTCGGGGCTGGTGCCGGACCTCGTGCTCAAACAGTTGCGCGAGCGTCTCGCGCAGTAGCCGTGTCACTCCCGGTAATGGAGGGCGTACCGTCATAGTCTGCCGCCTATGGCAGATCTCCATGGTGCCCTCGAGGCGATTGTCGCCATGGTCCTTGATGCGCGGGGAATCCCGCTGTCGGCGTCCTGCATCCTCAACCGTACCGAGCTGCTGACCGCGCTGGAGGACCTGCGCGGTCAACTGCCGGCGGAGATCGCCCAGGCCAGGCGAATTCTGGCTGAGCGGGACGGCATCCTCGACGACGCACGCCGGGAGCGGCACCGGATCGCCACCGACACCGACATCGTCCGCCGGGCCGAGGCCGAGGCCGAGCAGATGCTGACCCAGGCGCGGGACGCGGCGGATGCCGCGCGGTCGGAGTTCGACACCTATGTCGACGGGAAGCTGGCGGCCTTCGAGGTGATCCTGTCCAGGACTCTGGCCTCGGTTACCCGTGGCCGCGCACGATTGGCCCCCCCGCCGCCCGGCCCGCGGGACCGCGATGATCGAATCGCTGCCAGTCTGGACGATCGGATAGACTGGTAGTCTGTGTCGGATTGGCGGGCAGCCGGCTTGACGAACAACCGGATCTGCGCGTACCTGAATCATCAACCTGTGACGTTCAAGCAACCTGTGACGTTCGAGAATTGTGAATCCAGTATTTTCGTGGCAACTACAGACACTCCACCCATGACCGTGCCGCCATCGCGCCGCCGGAGCCCCCGTGGTCCGCTCGTGCTCGACATTCGCGAGCTGAGCCGTCGCGCGGGTTCGATGAAGCACGTCGTGACCCGGGTGCCGGCACCCGCGGGGCTGGGGACTGAAATGATCAATGTCCCGCCGGGCGCGCTCATCGAGTTGGACCTCCGGCTGGAAGCCGTGATGGAAGGTGTGCTCGTCAGCGGCACTGCGTCCACGCCGTTGGCGGGTGAGTGCTCGCGTTGCCTCGACCCGTTCGAGGACGAGGCGACGGTCGACATCCGAGAATTGTTCTACTACCCGGACAGGGTCGTGGACAACGCCGATGATGACGACTGCCAACAGGTCGTCAACGACCATCTCGATCTCGTGCCGGCGCTGCGTGACGCACTGGTACTCAGCCTGCCGCTGTCGCCCTGCTGCCGGCCGGACTGCGCTGGTCTGTGCGTTGACTGCGGAGCGCGACTGGACGACCTTGAGCCCGACCATACCCATGAACGGGTCGACCCTCGGTGGGCAGCACTGCCATCGCTGGTCGAGAACCCATCGCAGGTCGAGAACCCGGCAGCGATCGATAATAAGGAGAAGGACTAGTGGCCGTCCCGAAGCGTCGGACCTCGCGCAGCAACACCCGCTCCCGGCGGGCCCAGTGGAAAGCGAAGGTCCCAGCCCTGGCCACGTGCCCGCGTGGTCACGTGGTCCGGCCGCACACGGTCTGCCCGACCTGCGGCCGGTACAACGATCGACAGGTCATCGACGTCTAAGTGGTGTGACACACGTAGCGGTCGATCTACTCGGTGGTGATGGCGCACCGGCATCGGTCGTCGACGGCGTGCGGCGTGCGCTCGTCGCTGACCCGACCTTGGCTGTCAGCCTGGTCGGCCCGGCCCGGACCGCCGAGCCGCTGATGCGCGCGTACGGTCTGGAAAGCGGGGACCGGCTGCGGATCGTCGAGGCGTCCCATGCGGTCGGTCCCGACGCGGACGCCGTCCGTGCGGTGCGGTCGAGGCGGGACGCCACGGTGCGGGTCGCGGCCCGCCTGATCAGGGATGGTGCCGTCGACGCGATGGTGTCGGCTGGTCCGGCGGCCGCGGCTGTGGCCGCGGCGGCGTTCACCCTCGGTCCGCTTCCCGGGGCCAGCAGGCCTGCGCTTGCCGTGGTCGTCGACGCTTCGCCTGGGGCGGCGGTCCTGCTGGATGCGGGCGCGGTCACCGACGCCGGCATCAGCGCCGACCAGCTCACCCAGTGTGCGGTCACCGGATCGGTCTACGCCACAATCTGCCTACAGGTGGCGCGTCCCAGGATCGGGCTGCTGTCCGCGGATCCGGGCCATCCGGCCCCGCCGGCTCATCCGGACCGATCGCGTGGGGGCACCGGTGTGTTGATGAACGCCGGTGAACTCATCACCGAGCTGGGGCTCGACTTCGTCGGTGGCGTCGGTGCAGCCACGGTCGTGGCCGGTGGCGAGGTTGACGTCGTGGTCAGTGACGGTTTCACCGGGGCGGTCCTGGTATCGGGTCTGCGGGCGGTTGTGCAGGCTGTCGGTCAGCCAGCGCCTGTTGGTCAGCTACCGCGAGCGTCGCCGGGGTGGCATCTGCGGGAGGGGACATTCGTGGTTGGTGTCGACGGGATCGTGGTCGTAGTGGATGGTCGGTCCGGCCAGACCGCGGCGGGAGTCGCGTTCGCGATTGCCGATGCGTCCGCCGCGGACCGGGCCGGCTGGGTGTGCCACCAGCGCGCGGCCCTCGCCGACCTCGTCACGCACCGCCGGGTCCGCGCCGGGTTGTCGGCATGACCCGCGGCGTGGCGCTGCCGGCGCCCAGGGACGGCCTCGTGACCGCCCTCGGTGTTCCGGTCGACGTCGACCTGCTCGAACGGGCTCTCACGCACCGCTCCTACGCCTACGAGCAGGGTGGCCTGCCGACCAACGAGCGGTTGGAGTTCCTCGGCGACTCCGTCCTGGGTCTTGTCGTCACCGACGCCCTGTTCCACCGCCATCCGGACCTGCCCGAGGGGCAGCTCGCCAAACAGCGCGCGTCCGTGGTCAACATGCGTGCCCTCGCCGAGGTCGCCCGTGCTCTGGGGGAGCACGGCATCGGCCCGTACCTGCTGCTGGGCCGCGGTGAGGAGAGCACCGGAGGTCGGGACAAGGCGAGCATCCTCGCCGACACCCTGGAGGCGCTGATCGGCGCAGTGTACCTATCGACCGGTGGGTTGGGCGGCCTGCAGGTCGCGTCCGAGTTCGTCCACCGCCTGTTCGACCCGCTGCTGGACGTGGCCGCCGGTCGGGGCGCCGGGCTGGACTGGAAGACCTCGTTGCAGGAACGGACCGCACTGCTGTTGCTGGGCCCGCCCGAGTACGAGGTGGACGAGTTCGGACCGGACCATGCCAAGCGGTTCGTCGCCCGCGCAGTCGTGGCCGGGGAAGTCCTCGGCCACGGTGATGGCGGGAGCAAGAAGGAGGCCGAGCAGCGTGCCGCCGCCGCGGCCTTCCAGACGTTGGAGGAACGGTCGGCCGACCCGCGTGACCCAGACGAGTCGAGTCGTGACGACGATCCGGTGGACAGCGGCCCGGTGGACGGCGATCCGGTGGACGGCGATCCGGTGGACGGCGGCCCGGTGGACGGCCGATCCGACACGCCGGTGCGCACGGGTAACCGCTGACCGGCCGTCGAGCGCGTCGCGATGCCCGAGCTTCCCGAGGTCGAAGTCGTCCGGCTCGGTCTTGAACGGGCGTTGGTCGGTCGGACGATCGCGACCGTCGCGGTCGCGCACCCCCGGGCGGTACGGCGTCATGCCGCGGGGGCCGCTGACTTCGCGGCGGTGCTTGCGGGCCACACGATCGTCGCCGCGCGTCGGCGCGGGAAATATCTGTGGTTGGAGCTCGGCGGCGCCATGGCGCTGCTCGGTCATCTCGGGATGAGTGGTCAGCTTCTGGTGGTGCCCGCGGACAAACCCCCCGAGACCCACCTCCGAATCCGCTTCACGTTCTCCGACGCCGGTCGGGAACTGCGATTCGTCGATCAGCGCACCTTCGGCGGTCTCGCGGTCGTCCCCACCGGCGCGGGTGTCCCGGAGCCGATCGCGCATATCGCACTGGATGTCCTCGACCCGGGCTTTTCCGATGCCGGGTTCATCGCGGCCATCGGCCGGCGCCGGACCGGAATCAAACGCGCGTTACTTGATCAGAAGTTGGTCAGCGGCATCGGCAACATCTATGCCGACGAATCCCTGTGGCGGGCGCGACTGCACTATGCGCGTCCGACCGAGACCCTGACCCGCGGTGAGCTCGGCCGGTTGTTGGACGCGGCACGTGAGGTCCTCGTCGCGGCGCTGCGCGCGGGCGGGACGTCCTTCGACTCGCTTTACGTGTCGGTCAACGGTGTGAGCGGCCTGTTCGACCGCTCGCTTGAGGTCTATGGGCGGACCGGCCAGCCGTGCTCGCGATGCCAGACGCCGGTCCGCCGGGACGCCTTCATGAATCGGTCGAGTTTCACCTGCCCACGCTGTCAGCCACGGCCGAGAAACGCCCGTTGGTAGCTTCCCCCGGACGGCGGCGGAGCCGCATTCCGGGGGAAACGTTCTTTACAACTTGCCGCCGGGGATGTTCGGTACCGCGGTCTGAGTGGGACCGGAGGTGCGGGGTGGGGCGTAGCCCGGCTCGATGATCTCGGTTGGGGCGGCTGGCGCCGGTGCCGGTGTGGCACTGCGGAGGCCCTGGGTGCTGGCCTGGGGCACCGGCAGGATGCCGGCGTCCTGCCGAACACTTTGGCCGCAGCCGGTGAGCGACAGCGTCGCCGGGATGACGATGGCGCTGACCAATATCATCATGGCATGCCGGCTGCGGGGAAGGCGCACCCGGAACCGACGGGATCGAGGAGAAGGCATGGTATCCACAATGGCTCGGTACCCTATCGTGCCTATGCGCGATGTTCCCGTAGAGCCGGCAGATCGTGATGATCATGATACGTCGGCCGGGTCCGGCCCGCCGGCCCGCCTGACGGCGTGGGTGTCAGGAACGGTTCAGGGGGTTGGCTTTCGGGCCTATGTCCGGTCCCGCGGGCGGCGGCTCGGTCTGGTGGGCTCGGCGACCAATCTCACCGACGGTCGGGTCGAGGTCGTCGTGGAGGGCCCGCGAGCGGCATGCCAGGCGCTGCTGGAGATGCTGCGGGCCGGCCATACGCCGGGTGTGACGACCCAGGTGACCTTCTCCTGGTCGCACGCACAGGGCGATCTGTCAAATTTCACCCGGAAATGAGCCGGATCGACGACCGGTCGGCCGACGGCCCGCCGAGGACCAGCTGACGATCGGCTGGCGACCAGCCGACGACCAGCCGACGACGAGGTGTCCTCATCTCGACAAAATGCCATCGGCTGCCGCCGGGGTATGGCATCGTCTTGACTTTCGGCCACTTGGCGTGCGATCCTGAGTTCATTGTCTGGCGCGTCGTGTGATCTGTTTCGGTTCCATCGACCAGGTCGCAGCGCGCCCCGCACCCGCTCGGTCACTCATCGTGGAGGACCACCATCATGGCGAAGGCCCTTTTCGGCCACGTCGGCTCTGGCAACGATATTCGTTTGTCGTATGAGGTACGCCGACTTCGTGCACGTGTAGCAGAACTGGAAGATGAGCTCGCGCGTTCCCGTGCTCTTAACGATGCACTTGAAGGCGTTGATGTCTCTGACGAACTTCGCGCGCTTGAAGCAGAGCCCGCGCTGACCTGATCCTCCCGAATCCGTAGCGGGAGTTAAGGGACGTTTCTCCTTGTGGGGAACGTCCCTTCGTGCTGCCAGGGCCCCATTCGCCGAATCAGGCGCCTGGCGGGCGGTATCGTTGCTGTCTGATCGTCCGTCGGTGCCAGCGGCCCGCGTCCACTCCGACAGCTCCGGAGACAGGTGCATCTCAAGAGCCTCACCCTGCGGGGTTTCAAGTCGTTCGCGAGTTCGACGACCCTGCACCTCGAACCCGGCATCACCTGCGTTGTGGGGCCGAACGGCTCCGGTAAGAGCAACGTCGTCGACGCGATGGCATGGGTACTCGGCGAGCAGGGTGCGAAGGCACTGCGTGGCGGGACGATGTCGGACGTCATCTTCGCCGGCACACCGTCGCGCCCACCACTGGGCCGTGCCGAGGTTCTGCTCACCATCGACAACACCGACGGCGCCCTGCCCATCGACTACAGCGAGGTGACGGTCGGTCGCCTGATGTTCCGTAGTGGTGAGAGCGAATACACGATCAACGGGAGCACGTGTCGGCTGCTGGACATCCAGGAGCTCATGAGCGACTCCGGAATCGGCCGTGAGCTGCACGTCATCGTCGGTCAGGGCCAGCTGGACGCGGTATTGCACGCCCGTCCGGAGGACCGGCGCGCCTTTGTGGAGGAAGCTGCCGGTGTCCTCAAGCACCGTAAGCGCAAGGAAAAAGCCCTGCGCAAGCTGGAGGCGATGGCCGCCAATCTCACTCGCCTGACCGACCTGTCCGCCGAACTGCGGCGCCAGCTGGGTCCGCTGGGTCGGCAGGCGGAAATCGCCCGCAAGGCCGGCGTCATCCAGGCGGCGGTGCGTGACTCGCGGCTGCGCCTGTTGGCCGACGACATCGTCATGGCGCGTGGTGGCATCGCGTCCGACATCAGGGACGAAGAAGCGCTGCGGAGCCGTCTCACCACGGCCGGGCGTGCCCATACCGACGGTCAGCAGCGTGAGCAGGTCCTGGAGGCCGAGCTTGCCGCGGTGACCCCCCAGGCCGTCGCCGCAGGCGAGGTGTGGCATGCCCTGGCCTCCCTGCGGGAACGCATCCGGGGTACCCGGTCACTTGCGGCCGAACGGGTCCGGCTGCTGCGCTCCGGCGCGGAGGAACCTCGCGGTGGGCGAGACCCCGAACAGCTGGAACAGGAGGCGGCGGCCGTCCGGGAGCAGGAGAATGCTCTCGGTGTGCGGTTGGATGCCGATCGCGACAGTCTCGCTGAGGTCGTCGCCCGCCGGTCCGAGCTTGAAGCCGCGCTGGCCGGTGAGGAAAAGGCGCTCATCGCTGCCGCGCGAGAGGCGTCGAGCCGGCGGGAGAACCTGGCCCGGCTGGCCGGACGGGTGGAGGCCGCGCGGTCCCGTGCCAGCAGCGCCGAAACTGAGATCGTCCGGATGTCCGAGGCGGTGGACGCCGCTCGATACCGCGGCGGCGAAACGAGCGAGCAGCGCGTCACTGTGAGCTCGGAGCTCGCGCGGATCCAGACGACCCGCTCCGAGCTGGCGTCGAGGCACGCCGAGGCCGTGGCGGTCCATGCCGAGGCCACAACGCGGTTGGAGAGTCTGCGTTCGCAGGAGCGTTCCGCGGAACGCGATCGGGCCTCCTGGCAGGCCCGGCGAGAGGCTCTCACCCTGTCGCTGACGCCGAAGGACGGCGCTGCCGCGCTGCTGGACGCCGCTGCCGCCCAGCCGGACGGACCCACGGGACCCACCGGACCCACGGGACCCACCGGTGTCCTGGGCCGCCTTGCGGCTGTGCTGACGGTCGAGCCGGGGGCCGAGGCCGCCGTCGCAGCCGTACTGGGTCCGGCCGCCGACGCCGTGGCGGTCGGCGCCGTCGAGGATGTCAGCGCCGCGTTCGAGTGGCTGCGCGCGGTCGACGCGGGGCGGGCGGCACTGCTCGTCGTCGACGGGTCCGGTGTTGACGGGTCCGGCGTTGGGGCGCCCGGTGCAGATCCCACCGCGGCCCTGCCACCTGACGCGCGTCGCGGTGGGGTTCGGGCCGCGGACCTCGTCCGGGTCAGTGACCCGCGCTATGCCGCGGGGGTGGCGCGGCTGCTTGCCGCCACCATGGTTGTCGCCGACCTCGCGGTCGCCCTTGACCTCGTCCGCGCGCATCCCGGCATCCGGGCGGTCACCCGGTCCGGTGACGTGATCGGGCCCGGATTCGCCATCGGTGGCAGCGCACGCGCGCCCTCCCTGCTGGAGCTGCGGGCCGCGGCGGACGAGGCGGAGTCCCGGATGCTTGAGGCCGCCGCCGACGGTGAACGTGCCCGTGGGGCCATTGCCGCGGCAGGCGAGGAGGTGAAACGGGCCCGCGGCGGGATCGACGACGCGTCGGCGGCGCTGCACGGCGCGGACGCCCGCTACCGGGCGTTGTCCGAGCAGCTGTCCCAGCTGGAGCGGGTGAACCGGTCGGGGGCCGCGGAGGTCGAACGTCTCGAACGCGTCCGGATACAGGCTGAAACCGCCCGTGACCAGGCATACGGCGCTCTGGCCGAGCTGGAGGCGACGCTGGCCGCGACATCGTCGGAACCCGACGTCGGGGAGAGGTCACCGGAGCAGCGGGACCGGCTTGCCGCCGCGACCGCGGCCGTGCGCGGCGAGGAGGTCGAGGCCCGCCTAGCGGTGCGTACCAGCGAGGAACGGGCCCGGGCGCTGGCCGGCCGTGCGGACGCGCTGGTGCGGTCCGCCGCGAACGAACGGGCCGCGCGGCTGGCGGCGGCCCGGCGACGGGAGATCCGGGAGCGGCAGGCGACCGTTGCCGCGGCCGTGGCCGACGCCGCCGGTCACGCCCTCGCGGCACTGGAGCACTCCCTGGTCGCCGCCGACACCGAACGCCGACGCGTCGACGCGCTTCGCCGGCAGACCGAGTCCGATCTGACCGCGGTCCGCGAACAGGTCCGGACACGGGCCGCCGAGCTTGCCGCGCTGCGCGATGACGTCCATCGCGACGAGCTCGCCCGCGCGGAGAAGCGCCTGCGGGTGGAGACGCTGGAGACCAAGGCGTTCGAGGAGCACGGCATCGCAGCCGACGATCTTGTCAACGAGTACGGACCGCACGTTCCCGTGCCGCCGGACACCCCCGACGGCGAGACCGTCGCGTTCGATCGGGCCGAGCAGTCGGCGCGGGCGGTCGCGGCCGAACGGCAACTCGCCCGGCTGGGTAAGGTCAACCCGCTCGCGCTTGAGGAGTTCGAGGCGCTGACGGAGCGTGCGTCGTTCCTGTCGACGCAGCTCGACGACATCAAGAACACCCGTCGTGATCTTCTGCTGGTCGTCGCCGAGGTCGACGAGCGGGTTCGGGATGTCTTTCGCGCGGCGTTCGAGGACACTGCGCGTGAGTTCGAGATCGTTTTCGCGACGCTGTTCCCCGGTGGTGAGGGCCGGCTCGTGCTCACCGATCCCGATGACATGCTCACCACCGGAATCGAGGTGGAGGCGCGGCCACCGGGCAAGAAGGTCAAGCGTCTGTCGCTGTTGTCAGGCGGTGAGCGTTCGCTGACGGCGATCGCCCTGCTGCTCGCGATCTTTCGCGCCCGGCCGTCGCCCTTCTACGTGTTGGACGAGGTTGAGGCCGCTCTTGACGACCGCAACCTCGGTCGGCTGCTGGAGGCGTTGGAAGGTCTGCGGGAGAAATCTCAGTTGATTATCATCACCCACCAGAAACGGACGATGGAGATCGCGGACGCGCTCTACGGTGTGTCGATGCGTGGGGACGGAGTCACCACGGTGATCAGTCAGCGGCTCCGGGAACGCGCTTCGGCCTGAACACGCTTCGGCCTGAGTAAGCCACCGTCTGGTCTGTCAGGATCGGAGGCGTGGAGTACGTCCTCATCATCATCGCGATCGTCGTGTTCGGTCTTGTCGCGTCCGCCGGCTTGGTGCTGGGCACCCGGCGCCGACGTCGAATCCCGCCCACCCGCGCCCGGCCGCATCCGGGCGTGGACTACCGGCCCGGGGTGGGTGACGACGCCGAGATCCCACGGGACACACCCCGGCGGACGGTCGAGACCGTCGATATCCCCGAGGCTGAGGCTGAGGCTGAGGCTGAGGCTGAGGCTGAGGCTGAGGCCGAGGCCGAGGCCGAACTGTACGAACTGGAACTCGAACGGGAAGCCCAACTGGAGGTACCGGCCCCGGCCGCGGGCCGGTTGGTCCGCCTGCGGGAACGGCTCGCGCGGTCCCAGAACAGCCTGGGCCGCGGCCTCCTGCTGCTGTTGTCGCGGGACAACCTTGATGACGAGGCCTGGGACGACGTCGAGACGACCCTGCTGGTCGCCGATGTGGGCGTGATACCTACCCAGGAGCTGGTCGCGTCGCTGCGCACGAAGGTCAAGGTTCTCGGCGCCCGGCGGCCTGAGGATGTGCGTGCGCTGCTGCGGGACGAGCTGCTCGCCCAGATCGGTACCAGCACGGACCGCACGCTGCACGCGGCCGCGGACGGCCGGCCCGCGAACATCCTCGTTGTCGGGGTGAACGGCACCGGTAAGACCACGACCTGCGGAAAAATTGCCCGTCTGCTGGTGGCGGACGACCGCACGGTGGTGCTGGGCGCGGCCGACACCTTCCGGGCCGCCGCCGCCGACCAGCTGGAGACGTGGGGGAGCAGGGTCGGCGCGCAGACGGTGCGCGGGGCCGAGGGTGGAGATCCGGCGTCGGTCGCCTTCGAGGCCGCCAAACGAGGGATCGGTGTCGGAGCGGACGCCGTGGTAGTGGACACAGCCGGGCGCCTGCACACGAAGGCCGGGCTCATGGACGAGCTCGTCAAGATCAAACGTGTGGTGACCAAGATCGGTCCCGTGGACGAGGTTCTGCTCGTCCTCGACGCGACGACCGGGCAGAACGCCGTGGAACAGGCCCGGGTGTTCACCCGGGCGGTGGACATCACGGGCATCGTGCTCACCAAGCTCGACGGGACCGCCAAGGGTGGCATCGTGATCGCGGTCCAGCGGGAACTCGGCGTGCCGGTGAAGCTGGTCGGTCTCGGGGAAGGGCCCGACGACCTCGCGCCGTTCGATCCGGAGGCATTCGTCGACGCGCTGCTGGGGGATCCGACGAACTGACCGGGGCACCCCTGACAGAGCGTCGTCGGGGCCCACGCTGTGGCCACGGGGAGTCTCTTTCACCCGGCGTCGCGGCGACCTACAGTGCCAAGGTGGGGTTCGGACCCCGGCCGGACCCGGTGGCCGGGCCGTGATGTCCGGCGAGGTGTACCCGCCGTCCTCGATGGGGAGGGCGGTGATCGCTGCAGGTTTGCACCGTGATCACCGTGTGGGCGTACCTCGTCGGGCTGTCCGCAGCGCTGTCCCGGTGCGTACCC
>NZ_CAUVXL010000225.1:0-7399 GCF_963555915.1 Protofrankia sp. Cas4 | reverse complement strand
GAGCTGCGGTTCGCCAGCGATCTCGGAGTGTGCGCGTGTTCGACACCCTGTCCAGCCGCCTCGACAAGGCTTTCTCGTCGCTCCGCGGCAAGGGGCGGTTGTCCGAGGCTGACATCAATGCGACCGCCCGGGAGATCCGGGTGGCGTTGCTGGAGGCCGACGTCGCGTTGCCGGCGGTCCGGGCCTTCATCGAAGCCGTGCGTGAGCGGGCGATGGGTTCGGAGGTCTCGGCCTCGCTGAACCCGGCCCAGCAGGTCATCAAGATCGTGAACGAAGAGCTCATCGCGATCCTGGGCGGCGGCACCGCGACCCTGCGGTTCGCCAAGGCGCCTCCCACCGTCATCCTCCTCGCCGGCCTGCAGGGCACCGGCAAGACGACGCTCGCCGGCAAGCTCGGCCGGTGGCTTGCGGCCCAGGGGCACACGCCACTGCTGGTCGCCGCCGACCTGCAACGTCCGAACGCGGTCACCCAGCTTCAGGTCGTGGCCGCCCGGGCCGGGGTCGACGTGTTCGCGCCCGAGCCCGGCAACGGGGTGGGCGACCCGGTCGCGGTCGCGCGTGCCGCTGTGGAACACGCGCGGCGTCGTCACCATGACGTGGTGGTCGTCGACACCGCCGGCCGTCTCGGCGTGGACGTCGAGATGATGCGGCAGGCGGCGGACATCAGGGATGTCACGTCGCCGGACGAGATCCTGTTTGTCGTCGACGCGATGATCGGCCAGGACGCCGTCACCACCGCGCAGGCCTTCGCCGACGGCGTCGGTTTCAGTGCGGTCGTGCTCACCAAGCTCGACGGCGACGCCCGCGGTGGCGCCGCGTTGTCGGTCGCGCACCTGACCGGCAGGCCGATCATGTTCGCGTCGACCGGTGAGGCGCTGGAGGACTTCGACGTCTTCCACCCCGAGCGGATGGCGTCGCGCATTCTGGGAATGGGCGACGTTCTCACCCTCATCGAGCAGGCGGAGAAGGCCTTCGAGGCCGATCAGGCCGAGGCGATGGCGGCGAAGATGGCCGCCTCGGAGTTCACCCTGTCGGATTTCCTCGACCAGATGCTCGCCGTCCGCAAGATGGGCCCGATCGCCAACCTGCTCGGAATGCTGCCCGGGATGGGGCAGATGAAGGAGCAGTTGTCCCAGATCGGTGAACGCGACGTCGACCGGGTGGTTGCGATCATCCGGTCGATGACCCCGGCTGAGCGCCACGACCCGCGGATTCTCCAGGCGTCCCGCAAGGCTCGGGTGGCCCGAGGTTCCGGCGTCACCGTCACCGAGGTCAACCAGCTGCTCGACAGGTTCGCCGAGGCGCGCAAGGTCATGAAGAAGATGACCGGCGGTATGGGGTTGCCCGGCGGTGGGCAGAGCGGCCGGGGCGCGGCCAACCGCAAGGCGGGCAAGAAGGGAAAGGGCGCGAACCGCAAGGGCAATCCGGCCGCACGCGCCGCGCAGACGCAGGCGCAGGAGGCCGCAGCGCAGGCGCGGCGCGCGGGCGCCACACCGGGCGCCACACCGGGCGCCACACCGGGCGCCACACCGGGCGCCACACCGGGCGCCACACCGGGCGCCACACCGGGCGGCCTACCCGGCGGCCCGCCGGCCGGGCCCGGTGATGCGGCCCTGTCCGACCTGTCCGCCCTGATGCGTGGCAGCGGTTTGCCACCGGGGGGGCCACCGCCCGGGCGGGGTCGCGGCAGACAGCGTTGACATGCTCCGGGCAGTGCCCACCGGCCCGGGGGCGTATCAGCGCTCGCGATCTGGCAAACTATGGGAACGACATGGGTTCCTCACCATCGGCGTCGTCGCGGTGGCCCTCTCCGCCGCTTTGACGCTCCGAAAACCCAGCTGCCGGTGTTCCGCGTCCCCACCGTGGCATTCCAGTGGCTACTGACGTACGTCTGGAGCAGTTCGACAATCGTGGCAACCAAGATCAAACTTCAGCGTCTCGGCAAGATGCGCGAGCCGCACTACCGCATCGTCATCGCGGATGCCCGTACCAAGCGAGACGGACGGGTCATCGAGGCGATCGGGCAGTATCACCCCAAGTCCGACCCGAGCATCATCAAGGTGGACGGCGAACGCGCCGGGTACTGGCTCGGTGTGGGCGCTCAGCCGACCGAGCCGGTGCTCGCGATCCTCAAGGTCACCGGTGACTGGCAGAAGTTCAAGGGTCTGCCGGCGCCACCGCCGATGAAGGTTGCGGCTCCCAAGCCAGACAAGCGGGAGATCTTCCAGGCTGCGGCCCGGGCAGCCGCGGGTCTCGGCGACAAGCCCGCCACCACCCCGAAGAAGGCCAAGAAGGCTACGGACGACGCACCCGCGGGCGAGCAGCAGCAGAGCGCGCCGGCGGCCGAGCCGTCGACTCCGGCGGGGCAGTAAGTGCTGGAGGCCGCGCTCGAGCATCTTGTCCGGGGCATCGTCGATCATCCCGATGATGTGCGCGTCGACATGCAGTCGGGTCGCCGGGGTCGGACCCTGGAGGTCCGTGTGCATCCCGACGATCTCGGCAAGGTAATCGGGCGCGGCGGGCGGACCGCCCGCGCGCTGCGGACGGTCATGGCCGGTGTGGGAGGTCGGGGTCTGCGTGTCGACGTCGTCGACGTCGACCGGTAGTCGGCGGCCTTCGGGCAGCCCGGCCGATGCGCCGGTCGTCGTCGGTCGGATCGGGCGTCCCCATGGCGTCCGCGGGGACGTGACGATCGACGTCCGGACCGATGTTCCGGACCGACGCTTCGCGCCGGGGTCGCGGTTTCACGGCGACACCCCCGCCGTTGGTCCGTTGGTGATCGCCGGGTCGCGTTGGCACGCCGGGCGCCTGCTCGTACGGTTCGAGGGGGTCGATGACCGCGGCGCCGCCGAAGCCCTGCGTGGCCGGATCCTCACCATTGCGCCCGACGCCGTGGGTGCCGCTGCGGACGAGGACGATGACGCGGCGGACGACCTGTGGTGGGACCGCGACCTCGTCGGACTCCAGGTGGTGACCGTGGACGGCGCCGCCGTCGGTGTGGTTGTCGATGTGGTCCACACACCGGCCGGGGAGCTGCTCGCGGTCGGTTGCCCAGACGGGGGGGAGGTACTCGTGCCGTTCGTGCGCGAGTTCGTCCCCAGCGTCGAGGTGTCCGACGGCCGGTGCGTGGTCGACCCGCCGCCAGGCCTGTTCGACCTGGAGTGACTATGCGTGTTGACATAATCACTATCTTTCCCGGGTATCTCAGCCCACTGGAACTGTCGCTGGTCGGCCGGGCGCGTGAGCGGGGCATCCTCGACGTTCATCTGCACGATCTCCGGCAGTGGGCGAGCGACGTGCACCGGACCGTTGACGACGCCCCCTATGGCGGGGGGCCGGGCATGGTGATGCGGCCGGAACCGTGGTGGGCGGCGCTGACCGAGGTGAGCGAATCGGGCGCGGCCGGTGGCCGGCGACCGCGGATCATCGTCCCGACCCCGGTCGGCCGGCCCTTCACCCAGGCTTACGCCGGCGGCTTGGCCGCGCAACCGTGGCTGGTGTTCTGTTGTGGCCGCTATGAGGGAATCGACGCGCGGGTCATTGAGGAGTGGGCCGACGACGAGATCTCGATCGGTGACTACGTGCTGGCCGGGGGAGAGGTCGCCACCCTGGTGATACTGGAGGCGGTCATCCGGCTGTTGCCCGGTGTGGTGGGAAACGCCGAGTCCGTTGCCGACGACTCCTTCGCCGACGGGCTGCTAGAACCGCCGGTGTACACCCGCCCACCGGTGTGGCACGACCGCGAGGTGCCCGCGGTGCTGCGCTCCGGTGATCACGGCGCCATCAGCCGGTGGCGCCGGGAGGTGGCTGTGGCGCGGACCGCACACCGCCGGCCGGATCTGTTGGCTGGCACCTACCCGGCTGGCATCGACCCGGCTGGCACCGACCCGGCTGCCACCGACCCGGCTGGTCGTGTGGCACAGTAGGATGCGGTGTCCGGCCGTCCGCCGCCCCAGTTCGAATGTCTGCTGGGTGGCATCATGATCCAGATGAGTGGATCGTCTTTGGCGGTTGGACCGTAGTCGATTCATCCCTGTCATCCCCGTCATCCCCGTGAGAAAGCGACTGCCATGCAAACCCTGGACAGCCTCGACGCCGCGTCGCTGAGGACCGACGTCCCGCAGTTCTGGCCGGGCGACACCCTGAAGGTCCACGTCCGTGTCGTCGAGGGCAATCGCCAGCGCATCCAGGTTTTCCAGGGCGTTGTGATCCGCCGGCAGGGCGGTGGCGTTCGCGAGACCTTCACGGTCCGCAAGGTCAGTTTCGGTGTCGGGGTTGAGCGAACCTTTCCGGTTCACAGCCCGGTCGTCTCCAAGATCGAAATCGTGACCAGTGGTGATGTGCGGCGAGCGAAGCTGTACTACCTCCGTGAGTTGCGCGGCAAGGCTGCAAAGATCAAGGAAAAGCGTCGGCCGGCTGGACGCTGAACTTTGCGTGGAGTGGCGCAGCCGTTGGCCGTGCGTTGTCGTTTCTACGTCACCGTGTCGTCGCCGGGGCCGACCGTGCGCGTAGGGTGGTCAGCGATCGGTCCCGATCGGATACCACGGTGAAGATCATCAAATTCGGCCGATATCGGCCAACCCATGAGGTGGCGCGGTGAGTGGAGCCGAGCAGAGTCTTCCGGCGCGCTGGAACAATTCTGTTCCGGCCAGTGGCCAGGGATCGCCCGATGACGGCTTGGGGCAACAGGACGGCGTGGAGCAGCAGGACGGCTTCGGGCAGAAGACGGGGCATGACGGCGAAGCCGCCCACGCTGCACATGATCTTGTTGGGCCCGTCGTGGCGAACGGCCGCGGGGAAGAGGCCGTGACGTTGCCGGCCGAGGCATCCGACCCGGTGGTGAGTGCGGAGCCCGTGACCAGTGGTGACGCCCAGGGGGTCGCGACGGATCCGACCGCACCGGCGCCGACCCCACGGCGCGGGCGTCTGGGCCTGGGCCGAGGCCGGGGCAGTCGCGGCGGCAGGGGTTCATTCGCCCGCGAGCTACCCGTCCT
The DNA here is from genome assembly GCF_963555915.1 of Protofrankia sp. Cas4. Classification (NCBI taxonomy): domain Bacteria; kingdom Bacillati; phylum Actinomycetota; class Actinomycetes; order Frankiales; family Frankiaceae; genus Protofrankia; species Protofrankia sp. Cas4. Next base: position 2,405 of record NZ_CAUVXL010000225.1, on the reverse strand, counting down.
CGTGCTGGTGGCATTCCTGCTCGCGCTGGTCATCAAGGCGTTCCTCGTCCAGGCGTTCTGGATCCCGACCGTCTCGATGGAACGGACCCTGCTGGTCAACGACCGGGTTCTGGTCAACAAGCTCGTCTACCGCTTCAGGGACGTCCACCGCGGTGAGATTGTCGTCTTCAACGGCGACGGAACCGGCTTTGAGCGGGCGGAGACCCTGATCGACCCGCCGAGCAACATCGTTTCCCGTGCGGTGCGCTCGGTCCAGGGCGTGCTCGGCCTCGGCGCCCCCAGCGACAAGGACTTCATCAAGCGTGTCATCGGCGTGGGTGGGGACACCGTCGCCTGTTGTGATGCTCAGGGACGGGTGACGGTCAACGACAAGCCACTCGATGAGCCGTACGTCTACGAAAACAGTCCGGCCGGGTCCGGACGCGAATTCGCTCCGGTGAAAGTGCCAGCCGGCGAGCTGTGGGTCATGGGTGACCACCGCAGCGAGTCGTCGGATTCGCGGGTGAATGGGACAATCCCGGAAAGCAAGGTCGTCGGCCGCGCGTTCGTGCGGGTATGGCCCCTGAGTCGGGTGGCATTTCTGTCCCCGCCGAACATTTTCGCCTCCGCCTCCGGTCTGACGGGGGCTGGCGTGGTGGCGTTGGGCGGGGTTGCCGCATCTCGGCGGCGAGCACCGTCGGGACGGCGAGCACCGTCGGGAAGGAGCCCGGGTGACGACAGGGGCGACGATGATCGCCGTCGGCGGCGACGTCCAACCCGACCGCACGCTGCCGTTCACCCCGGCCAGCGCGACGATCCGACGTGACGGCGGGCTGTGGGGGTACGAGCGTGCGCTCTGGCGCCGGGGGCTCGGTCCCGTTGCCGGGGTTGACGAGGCCGGCCGTGGCGCGTGCGCGGGTCCGCTCGTGGTCGCGGCCGTCATTCTTCCCACGGGTGGATCACGCCGGCTCGGTGCGCTGGCAGACTCCAAACGGCTGTCCGCCCGTCTGCGTGACCAGGTGTTCGAAGGCATACTCGGCGTCGCTCAGGCCTGGGCGACCGTCGTGATCGACGCCTCCGAGATCGACGTGGCGGGTGTACATGTGGCGAACACAACCGGAATGCGTCGCGCGGTGGCCCGGTTGGTTGCGCGGCCCGGATATGTCCTGACCGACGGGTTCGCCGTGGCGGGATTGGGAGTCGGCTCCACCGCAGTGCTCAAGGGGGACCAGGTGGTGGCCTGCGTAGCAGCGGCGTCCGTCATCGCCAAGGTGACCAGGGATCGGATCATGGATGGCTTGCACTCCGGGTATCCCGAGTACGATTTTGCGCAGCACAAGGGGTACGTCACGGCCGCACACGCCGCGGCTCTTGCTGCTTACGGGCCGTGTGAACAGCATCGGATGTCGTATGTCAATGTGGCAGGAGCGTACCGCGAACGACTGTCGCGGCTGGAGGACGTCGTGACACCGACCGGGCTACGCAGCGCGACGGAGGGCGCATGAGCGCCGAAGACCTCGAAAAGTACGAGACCGAGATGGAGCTTCAGCTCTATCGCGAGTACCGCGATGTCGTCGGTCTGTTCTCTTACGTGATCGAGACTGATCGTCGTTTCTACCTGGCGAACGACTACCAGATCGATGTCCGCAACAGCGCCGGCGAGGTCTTCTTCGAACTCACCCTGCGTGATGCGTGGGTGTGGGACATGTTCCGGCCGGCGCGGTTCGTGAAGAACGTCCGTGTCGTCACGTTCAAGGACATCAACGTCGAGGAGCTGACCAAAGCGGAGCTCTGAGGGCCGCTGTGTCCAGCTTCGGGCTGGCTGCGGTCTGGTCTGTGGATGAACGCACGTTGTCCACAGAAAGTGATCTTTTCTCGCCAAGGGCTGACCGGTCGACCACTCTGATCTCCACGGGCGCGTCCGTCGCCCGTGGACGGGAGCGGACGATGCGGGTCAAGGATGCGCTCGGGCGGTTCGGGGAGGACACCGCCGTCCGGTATCTGTTGGACGGCGGCATGGAGATTGTCGACCGCAACTGGCGGTGCGCCGCGGGCGAGGTCGACATCGTCGCCCGGGACGGTTCGTGTCTGGTGTTCTGCGAGGTCAAGACCCGCTCCGGGGACCGCTACGGGACGCCGGCTGCGGCCGTGGTCCCCGCCAAGGTTGCGCGGATCCGCCGGGTCGCCGCACAGTGGCTTCATGATCATGACCATGAGCTGGTGGCGTTGCGGTTCGACGTCGTCGAGGTGTATCGCCGCTGGGACCGCCCGATTCGGGTGGAACACCTACGAGGGGCGTTCTGATGCCGCTCGCGCGGGCGTTCAGCGTTGCCATCGTGGGGGTGCACGGGCACCTCGTCGAGGTCGAGGCGGATCTCGCGAACGGGCTGCCGGCCATCACCCTCGTCGGCCTGCCGGACGCGGCG